>CALCHD010000140.1 GCA_937901105.1 uncultured Bacteroidales bacterium
CCTCCGAAAAACTGCATCCAGAATCCCATTTGAACTTCACTACAGATCCGTTATTGTCACCTTTATATATAAGCTCTGCCCTTAAATTGAGCTTTTTTGCCTCGTCAGAGGCATTATCGAGCACCAGATAAACATCTCCGCCCTTCCATTTTTTGGCATTTCCTATCACAACATTCCAGCTGCAGCTCTCATTTGAGGCAAAGGAGAGGGCATAATCAGCAGGCTGAACAGGCTCAAGACAGAAAATTTCTATCAGAGCACCGGTCTCCTTCTTAAAGAAAAGCCTGGCCAGAACCACCTTTGTATTATTGAAAACCATCAGTGAATTGTTGGGAATATAGGAAGAGAGTGTAAAAAAGAAACTCTCCTGAATATCGCCATTTCCACCATTATTATATATAAGAAGCTTTGAAGCGTCTCTTCGCTCCAGAGGGTACTTTGCTATGCGCTCTGAAGGCAAATCATAGGAAAAATCCTGAATCTTAATTTTAGGCTCCACAATCAATTATTTTATGCAAAGGTATATAAATGTACCTCAAAGTAAAAATAATTGAAATTTGAGATTTTGTTCACATTTGTAATTTACATTTTTATTCTAGGTATTATTACATTTATAAACATTATTCTACAAGATAGCACAGATGTCTAAAACTGTAAAACAACTGTTATAACAAAATATTATTTAATGCATTGGCAATTTTCAACTATGGGTATATCAGTCTGTTAGCAATCTTACTTAAAGCAATGGTAGAGCTCCAATACCTCTAATTGAGGCAAAATCGCTCCAAAAATAGCCTGTAGAGCCTTTATATATCATCTTTAACCTCTCTTTTCCAAGCACTTACACTACATTATCTATTGCTTTTAGTGAAGTACAAGCTAAAGTGAACAAAACCCCTCTGCAGATATCTGCGAGTTACTTTTGTAATCCAGCTGCTACAAAAGTAACTTTTTGCCATTTGCTATTTTTGTAAAAAAATTTGCTTACATTTGTAGCAGATAAGTTTTACATCTATGAATACCCGTTTACAGCAATTTTTGGAGCTTGAGAACCTCACTCCTGCCCGGCTGGCAGACATGCTGGGCATACAGAGGTCCGGGCTGTCACATATACTGTCGGGAAGAAACAAGCCAAGCTTTGACTTCCTCAACAGGATCCTTACAAAATTCCCCCACATCAATGCCGACTGGCTGATGACAGGAAGGGGTAAAGCATATAGAGACCCTAACGAGAGTGTAATTATTTCCGGCTCTCTCCCACCCGCCGGAAACGGAGCATTTTCACAAGGCCGCCCTGCAGATTCCGGCCAATACAACGGCGCCGGTCCAGGAGGCCAGATGTACGGCGGCTCTCTTTATGGAGGCACCCAATCCGGCAGCGCTCCTTACGGATCTCCCCAAGTTGGAGGATCACCTTATGGCGGTCCTCAAGTTGGCGGTTCACCTTACGGATCTCACCCTTCCGGCTCACAACATCCGGAAGATTCCCCTATTTTGGACACTTTAGATGAAATTTTTCTGGAAGATACTCTGGAAGCCACACACGCAAACCAAACTGATAATACTGATATAGAGGGTATTACACAAGATTCTGGAACTTCTCAACCCCTTGAGAATGGCGTAAAAACGCAGACAAAGCCGTCTGATGGCAAAAAAAAGAGAATAAAAAGGGTTATTGTGTTCTACAACGACGGAAGTTTTGAGGAGTTATTTCCCCATATTAGATAATTTGTGTTAATTTTGTGTTTTACCAAAATGACACCTTATTATATATAATATGTATAAATTTTTCAGACCTATTATTTTCTTCCTGCTTAATCCTGAGCAGGCACACCATCTTACACTAAAATTCTTCAAGGCTGTCCACTATATCCCTGGAATGGGCTGGCTGCTCAGAAAAATGTTCTGCTACAACAGTCCAAAACTTGAGAGGGAGGTATTTGGAATCAAGTTCAAGAACCCTGTAGGTCTGGCTGCCGGCTTTGACAAGAACGGCAACTGCTACAACGAACTTTCAAACCTTGGATTCAGCTTTATTGAGATTGGCTCAATAACTCCTACTCCACAACCTGGCAATCCTAAGCCAAGATGCTTCAGGCTTACTAAAGACAAAGCCATCATCAACCGCTTTGGCATAAACAACAACGGCGTAAAATTTACAGTTGAGTACCTTAAGAAGCACCATCCAAAATGTGTGATTGGTGCCAGCTTGAGCAAATGTACCGCATCTTCAAATGAGGACGCACCAAAGGATTTGGAGAAATCATTTGCTATCCTGTATGATTTTGTGGATTACTTTGCGCTTAACGTATCATGTCCTAACGTAAAGAATCTATGCCAGTTACAGGATATAGGATTCCTTTCTGAGATCATTGACCGCCTTCTTACACTAAGAAGATACTATGACGATTACCGTCCTATCCTACTTAAAGTTTCTCCAGATATCCCTCAGGAGCAGCTTGATGAGATTATTGACCTTGTGCTTGTATCAGGCTTGGACGGCGTTATTGCAACAAACACTACCCAGAGCCGTGAGGGTCTGAAAACCAGCAAGGAAGAGGTTGATGCCATTGGTAACGGCGGCTTAAGCGGCGCTCCTCTGTTTGAGAGAAGCCTTGAAAGGGTAAAATATATCCACAAAAAGACCGACGGGCAGCTTCCTATCATTGCTGTGGGAGGTATCATGACACCGGAGCAGGCACACCAGATGCTTCAGGCTGGTGCTTCACTGGTAGAGATCTATTCAGGCTTCATCTACAACGGTCCTGGCTTTGTTAAAGACATCAACAAATATCTGGCTAAAAATCTGTAAATCATGATAACAGCAACCATCTGCACCATTGGCGACGAGATTCTCATTGGTCAGATTGTAGATACAAACTCCGCAAAGATATCAACATGCCTTAACTCCATTGGGGTTAAGGTTGTTTCTATGGTATCAACTTCTGATACCGAAACAGATATTATCAACACTATAGAAGGTGCACTGAAAACCAGTAATATAGTGGTGATTACCGGAGGTTTGGGCCCTACAAAGGACGACATTACCAAGAAAACCCTTGGCAAACTTACCGGTGCTACCGCAGATGTTGAGAACCAGGAGCAGCTTGAGATCATTACCAGAATCCTCAGCGCAAGGGGAATGGTTCCGTTAAGCCCTCTGAACAGGGCTCAAGCAAGCGTTCCAAACAGCTGCAAGGTAATTCCCAACGAGGTTGGCACCGCACCATGCATGGAGTTTGAAATACCGGAAAACAAATATGGCCACAAGGCTGTAATATACTCACTTCCAGGAGTTCCATTTGAAACAGAGATAGCCCTTCCAAAGGTTATGGACTCAATCAAAGGGCATTTCCAGCTGCAGAAGATCTTCCACAAGACCATTTGTACCTTTGGAATTCCGGAGTCTACCCTAGCCCAGCAGATTGAGCAGTGGGAAGACAATCTTCCCGATAATCTCCACTTGGCATACCTTCCAAACCCGCTCCTTGGAGTGCGCCTGAGACTCTCTATCTACGGCACTAGCGAGGAAGAGGGACTTGCAGAATTGGCTGAAAATGAAGCAACTCTCAAGCAGATGCTTGGAGATGCAATCTATGGTGAGGGGGAGACTTCATTGCAGGAAACTATCGGGAAGACATTAAAGGAAAGAGGGATGACCATAGGTGTTGCAGAATCTTGCACAGGCGGATTCCTTGCATCCCTGTTTACCTCACTTGCAGGGGCTTCGGAGTATTTCTACGGCGGCGTTGTATCATACGACAACTCCGTTAAAATGAACATTCTGGGAGTTTCTAAAGAGGTTTTGGACACTTGCGGAGCAGTGAGCCAGGAGTGCGCAGAACAGATGGCTGCAGGGGCTAAAAAGGCCCTTGGTACAGACTATGCAATTGCCACCACAGGTATAGCAGGTCCTGGTGGCGGAACCCCTGAAAAGCCGGTTGGAACAGTATGGATAGCCGTTGCAACCCCGGATGGAATTACCAGCAAGAAGTTTGCCTTCAACTCTACCCGACGCAACATAAACATTGAGCGCTTTGCAGCCAATGCACTCAATATGATGAGATTACAATTAATTAAATAACACACTATGAACTTAAAAACTATGGCTTGCACTCTAGCAGCCGCAACAACAATGGGAACTATGATTTCTTGTTCAAGCCCCGCTCCTACCAAGGACGAGATTGCAGTAGCAAAACTTGATTCTCTATTCACAGAGAGATACTCGCCACAACCTAATCCGGGCGGTACAGTACTTATCATGAAAGGTGACTCTATCCTTTACGAGAACAGCTGGGGTATTGCAGACACCGAGCTTAACACAAAAATCGACGGAAACACCTTCTTCAACATTGCATCTGTATCAAAACAGTTCACCGCAGTGGCAATCATGAAGCTTCATGAGGAGGGCAAACTGGATATCTACAAGAGCATCTACGATGTTGCTCCAAGCGTGAACAAATTCCTTCCAAAGAAGAAAAAACCTTTCTCAGACATCAGAATTGTAGACCTTATGGCCCACTCTTCAGGTATTCCCGACAGCCGTCCACGTACCGACCGCAACTTCATGCTAACCGCAACAGATATGGAGTCATTGCAGTACATGAAAGACCTTAAAGAGCTGAACTTCACCCCAGGTACAGAGTACGAGTACATGAACCCTACATTCCAGCTTCTATACATTATGATTGAGGCTGCAAGCGGAATGCCATTTGAGCAGTATATGAGAGAGCAGATCTTTACCCCTGCAGGTATGGAGGAGACTCTTTACTTCCAGGCAGACAGGGAGATTCCTAGAATGGCCCACGGCTACGTAACCGAGGATGACAACGCTCCTGCAGAGACAAAACAGTTCCGCCAGTACGACTACGGCGAGGAGACTTTCTTTGCAACCAAAGCTGACGGCGGCATCTACACCTCTACTCACGAGTTCGTTCAGTGGGAGAAAGCATTGAGAAACAACCTTTTCATGACTCCTGCAATGACTGCAGAGGCTCACGGTCCTGTAACCAAAATCACCGGCAGCACATTCAGTTCATACCAGAACAGACCTAACACTTCATACGGTTACGGCTGGTTCATTGAGGACAATCCTGGCATGCCAAGAAAAGTATACCACACCGGAGACAACGGCGGATTCCAGATCTACGCAGGCCGCTTCCCTGAGAAAGAAGTCCTTATGCTTGTATTTGAGAACCGCAACGACCACAGCCGCTGGAAAATGGTTGAAAAACTAGATGCCATTGCCAAAGAGGCTGGCTGGTTGGACTAATTCCACCTGTCATTTGAAAGCAATATGAAGGCCAACCTTGCGGTTGGCCTTTTTTTGTGGGGTTTGCCCATTGGGACGACGTCCTAATGGGCACTTTTCTATACATTACATCTCCTTCAACACCTCAAGAGGTATTCCCAGCAGCTTCATCTTCTTCACTACTGCAGGAAGCTCATTCTTGAGGAACTCATCCCTCTGCATCTGGAGTATTCTCTCTGGGGCATCAGCTGATACAAAGTACCCTATTCCCCTCTTGTTGTAGATGATTTCCATCCCCTGCAGGTGCTCATACACCCTTGCAATGGTATTGGGGTTCACTCCAAGGGAGATGCCCAATTCGCGCACGGAAAGTATCCTTTCGTCGGGAAGATGCTCTCCCTTAAGGATTTTTTCACAGATTGAGTCAGCAATCTGGAGGTAAATTGGCTTGTTCTGATTAAAATCCATATGCACCTCCTTTTATGAGATTTGAATCTTCTTTATACGCCAGTAAGTGAGGAAGTAGGCCAAAACTCCGGCAGCAAAGAAAACAATTGCAGTTATATTGTTAAGTTGCCTTAGAGTGGCTTGCATCACCTCTGCATCTGCATTTCCCTCCTCCAACAATTTTTCAAAAATCATATCTGTAACCCCAAATCCCCACAGGATCACAAGAGCCAGCAGGCATAAAATGGTTTTTGCCGAGGCTTTCTTTTTAAAGGTTACATTTCCCAAAAGTGCCGCACCAATTATTGAAAAAGCTGCAGCCACACCTCTGAGCAGCTTCATAAAATCCACAGAAACCACCGTACCATAGCAATCATTGAACAACAATACCAGTATCAGATCCAATATAAGAGTAAAGAATATGAACGATACCGGAAGAAGTATCATAGAGACTGCCACCATGCTTGTATATTTTTCCAATGCAGATGCAGGCAACATCAGAAACCCGCTCTTGCCTTGCTTGTTGTTAAATGAAGAGTAAATGGTAAACGGGGCAAAAAAAATCAGGAATGCAGCCATTGTAGAATACAAGTCAACTCTCTGGGTAACAGGAAATGTCTGTCCGAAACTCATTACAATATGCAGCGCATGCGGTATAGCCAGAAATGCCAGAAAACTTGCAAATACGGCCGGCACCCTCATCTTAAGGTCAAACTTAAGCACCTTAAGGAATCTCTCAAATGAAAATATATTGTTCATAATACTATCTGTTTGAGTTAAACGTTTCTTTGAACCATGCTTTGTTCACCAAAGCGCAATTGAACAGAGCCTCAAGATCTACCGGGGTCTCAACGCCGTACTCATTGCGGCGCACTGTAACATATCCCCTCAAATCCCTCTGGCAATATAGGGCATCCTTATCTTCCGCAGGCTCAATTGAAAAAGCAAGCCTTGCCGAAATCTCCTCTATTGAAGCATTCATAATCACGCCCTCCCTGTCCATAATGATAATTGGGTCAATCAGATTCTCCAGGTCCTTCACCTGATGGGTGGATATCACAATCAGCTGGTCATCAGATGCATTCTCCGCTATAAGCCTGCGCAACAATGATTTGGAAGGGATATCCAGGCCGTTGGAAGGCTCATCCATCAGCAGCACCCTGGTACCAAGAGAAAGAGCCACCGCAATGATAGCCTTCTTCTGCTGGCCAAGAGAAAGGTTGTTGAACTTGGCTTTAGGATCCACCCCAAACTCACTTATAATCCTGTTAAATTTGTCGGGAGAAAAATTGGGATAAAACATTCCCAGCTGCATTGCATACTTCTCCACAACAACATTCTCCCCTGCAAAATCCTCAGGCAAATAGAAAATATCCTGCAAAAATGAAGGGTTCCTGCTGTATGGCACCTCCCCAAACACCTTGCACTCCCCGCTTTCCATCTTCAATAATCCCGACAAAATCTTCAAAAGAGTTGATTTACCAACACCATTCTCCCCCAACAGACCATAAATCTTCCCCTTCTCAAGTGTCATGCTCACATTGCCAAGCACCTTGTGCCTGCCATATGAAAAACTCAAGTCCTTTAATGTAATCATATTGTTTCTTTATTTAGTGTATTAGTATTCTAGTACACTGCAAAGATATGTAAAGATTTTTAAACTGCAAATTTTTCCAGGACAAAGTGTCATATTTTTCAAAAAGGGCCCGTATATTGTATAAGGTTATATTGAACATACTTAACAGACTTACTATCATGAACAAGAAAAAGATGAAGATTACTCTGGCAGACTTCATCCTGGCAAACAGGAGAGCCTCAAGGGCTGAAGAGATTGAGAAATACGGCCAGCAGGTGCACAACCGCAGAATGGTACACAAATCCAAAAAGAAGTACGACAGAAAAGCAATGAAAAGAGCTGTCATCAAGGGCGATGACAGCTCTTATTGTTTATTTTTCACCATATGCAATTTCGTCCGGTTCATTAAGGAGAGTTGGGCGATCAGATTTATAGACACTATATCCTCTTGGAATCAGATAATCTCTTAATATACTGAACTCAAGTGCCTCCTCCAATTTGGCAATTGTTTCCAATGTAAGATTATTCTTCCCTTTTAGCAGCATAGATATATGCTGCTGGGTACAACCAAGCTTCTCAGCCAACATTACTTGAGTAACTCCTATTTCGGCCATTCTTTGTTTAACCTGCAAAGCAATCATTGCAGAATACATAAGCCAACTGGCATTCTTCCTGCGGTACTCGGCATCTTCCTTCCATTTGCTTTTAGCGCTGCTTTTATGTTTGTTAAGAATATCTATTGTTCTCATTATTATCTGTTCATTAAATCATAAAAACCATCAATATCAAAAGCTCCTTCATATATTAAAAAATTTCTCACTTGTTCCAATTTATTCAATTCTGCAAGAGTATGTTCACGCTCTTGCATTGTTCTAGTCAGTTTTATAGCTCCTCCTGTAATCAGATATGCATTTTGCTGAAATCTGATAGCGTAAAGTCGTAGCCATGAATCATGCCTATTGCCCCTTTTACCTTTAGCCTTCTCTTTTCCAAGAAGTACTTCAGAAGCTCGCAAATTCTCCAAAGGCTTAAACAGTTTCTCCAATTCTTCAGATTCAACAGAATCCAAAATCAGGCATTCCAATTGATTTGCGTCTGAAATAGTGTCGTATATAGCCTGATTCAAATCAGTTATTCTAAAATAATTTGACAAATCAACTTTATTTGCAATAAAAAACTCTTTTAACCAATCCAGATCATACCATCTATCAAAAGTTAGAGCCAAAATATTATCATTGTCACCATCATACCTTACAGCCCACAAACGGCCATCCTCAGTTATATCGTCAAAGGTCA
>CALCHD010000141.1 GCA_937901105.1 uncultured Bacteroidales bacterium
GGTCTATAGCTCGTTGTGCCTGCGACATTGCTGCAGATGGAGATAAGCTGTCCGAGCTTGTCTTCGCACCGTCTGACGATATAAGAAAGGTTCGGCCTTTCGAATCCGCTCTTTATCAAGGTCTTCTCTTCGAATCCAAGCCTGTCCATTATATCCTCTGCAACCTCAGGAGTAGCAGTGGCTGTGAGAGCGATGACAGGGGCATCAGTCACTTCCCTGAGCTTTCCGATCTGGAGATAGTCCGGACGGAAGTCATATCCCCATTGAGAGATACAGTGCGCTTCATCCACCACGATGAAGCTTATGTTCATCTCCTGAACATAATTTTTGAAAAGACGCGTGCCCAGACGCTCAGGAGAGACATAAAGAAACTTGAAATCTCCATAAGCCGCATTATTGAGAACTGTCTCAACTTCCCTGTGGTCCATACCTGCATTGACACAGAGAGCCTTTATCCCCTTGTCATTGAGATTCTGCACCTGGTCTTTCATAAGTGCGATGAGAGGTGTCACGACTATCGCTATGCCTTCACGCATCATCGCAGGGACCTGAAAACATACAGATTTACCGCCTCCGGTAGGCAGGATTGCAAGCACATCCTTCCCATCCAGGGCAGCGGATACAATCTCTTCCTGCATAGGGCGGAAAGAGTCATATCCCCAATAATCTTTAAGTATATCCAGCGGTTTCATTTCTATTGCAAATATATAGAATATTTTATGCAAAATAATGCGTCGGGCAGTTTGCCAAATCGTAAAAAAAGTTTATTTTTGCACCGCTTATTATGCGCAAGTTTTAAACCTTAAATATTTTACTAAAAAAGTTATGAGCACAATTGATTTGACCAAGTACGGTATTACCAATGTGAAGGAAATCGTTCACAACCCGTCTTACGAACTTCTCTTCGAGGAGGAGATGAATCCAAACCTCGAGGGTTTTGAGAAAGGCCAGCTTACAGAGCTTGACACTGTTAACGTAATGACAGGTATCTACACTGGACGTTCTCCTAAGGACAAGTTCTTCGTTATGAACGAGGCCAGCAAGGACACTGTATGGTGGACTTCTGAGGAGTACAAGAATGACAACAAGCCATGTTCTGAGGAAGCTTGGGATGACCTTCGCGCTAAGGCTATCAAGCAGCTCAACACAGCTGAGAAGCTCTACGTTGTGGATACATTCTGCGGTACTAACGAGGCTACACGTCTTAAGGTTCGTTTCATCATGGAGGTTGCATGGCAGGCACACTTCGTAAAGAACATGTTCATCCGCCCTACAGAGGAGGAGCTTGCAAACTATGGCGAGCCTGATTTTGTAGTATTGAACGCTTCAAAAGCTAAAGTTGAGAACTACAAGGAGCTTGGTCTTAACTCAGAGACTGCAGTAGTATTCAACCTTACAGAGAAAATGCAGGTTATCATCAATACTTGGTACGGTGGTGAGATGAAGAAAGGTATGTTCTCATACATGAACTATCTTCTTCCTCTTCAGGGCATTGCTTCTATGCACTGTTCAGCAAATACCAATAAAGAGGGTGAGACTGCCATCTTCTTCGGCCTTTCAGGTACAGGCAAGACTACCCTTTCTACAGATCCAAAACGTGAGTTGATCGGTGACGACGAGCACGGTTGGGATGATGACGGCGTATTTAACTTTGAGGGTGGCTGCTACGCAAAAGTTATCAACTTGAGCGCAGAGGCTGAGCCAGATATCTATAACGCAATCAAGAGAGATGCCCTATTGGAGAACGTAACTGTTGATGCAAACGGCAAGATTGATTTCTCAGACAAGAGCGTAACTGAGAACACACGTGTTTCTTACCCTATCTACCACATCAACAACATTGTAAAACCAGTGTCTAAAGCTCCAGCTGCTAAGAAAGTTATCTTCCTTTCAGCGGATGCATTTGGAGTGCTTCCTCCAGTTTCTATCCTTACTCCAGAGCAAACCAAATACTACTTCCTCAGCGGTTTTACTGCTAAACTCGCTGGTACTGAGCGTGGTATCACTGAGCCAACCCCTACTTTCTCAGCTTGCTTTGGTGCAGCATTCCTTTCACTTCACCCAACAAAATACGGTGAGGAGCTAGTTAAGAGAATGGAGAAATCAGGTGCTACTGCTTACCTTGTAAATACTGGATGGAACGGTACCGGCAAACGTATCTCAATTAAAGATACCCGTGGAATCATTGATGCTATCCTTGACGGTTCAATTGACAGGGCTGAGACAAAAGAGATTCCATTCTTCGGTTTCAAAGTTCCTACGGCTCTTCCTGGCGTAGACTCTGGCATCCTTGATCCTAGAGACACTTATGCAGATGCAGCACAGTGGGAGGAGAAAGCAAAAGACCTTGCAGGAAGATTCATCAAGAACTTCACCAAATTCACCGGCAACGAGGCTGGTAAAGCATTGGTTGCAGCCGGTCCACAGCTATAATCTGAACAGATTTTTACAATCATAATTGAGGGTGGCTTTTGCCACCCTTTTTTTGTTCAGTTATGAGAATAACTTATATATATATTTATTAAATTTGTTGGTTTAAACCTAATCTTATTTTATATGGTTTCAACAAGATTATTATTGGGAGATGAGGCTATTGCACTAGGTGCAGTGCATGCAGGGATAAGTGGTGTGTATGCATATCCCGGTACTCCATCAACAGAGATTACAGAGTTTATCCAGGCGAATGCCCCTCAGGTACGCAGCAAGTGGTGTACCAATGAAAAAACGGCTATGGAGGCAGCGCTTGGAATGTCATATGCGGGCAAGAGAGCCCTTGTTTGTATGAAGCATGTGGGTATGAATGTGGCGGCAGATGCTTTTGTAAATTCAGGCATTACAGGAATTCACGGAGGCTTGGTTGTTCTTGCTGCAGATGATCCTTCAATGCACTCTTCTCAAAATGAGCAGGATTCAAGATTCTATGGCAAATTTGCCATGATTCCAATTCTTGAACCCAGTACTCAACAAGAGGCTTATGATATGATGCAGTATGCATATTCGCTTTCAGAAGAGGTTAAACTTCCTGTACTGTTGCGTGTAGTTACACGTCTAGCCCATTCAAGGGCAGGTGTTGTAACTGCTGAACCAAAATCTCAGAATCAACTCAATCCTTCAAATGAGCGCGGCAATTGGGTATTGCTTCCTGCAAATGCCAGAAGGCAGTATGCTTCTTTAATTGAGAAACAGACTTTGTTGCAGGAATCTTCGCAGAAGTCCCCTTTCAATATTTGTCGGGAAGCTGAAAATCCAAAGATGGGAATTGTTGCTTGTGGCATTGCATACAATTATGTGATGGAGAATTCTCCGGCTCAACTTGGATTTGAGGTGCTTAAAGTTTCACAGTATCCTCTTGCGGTGCAGGCGATAAAGGATTTGGCAGGCAGATGTGGGACAATTCTTGTTGCAGAAGATGGTCAGCCTGTTGTTGAAGAGCAAGTTAAAGGAATCCTTGGAGCAGATTACAATGTTAAAGGCCGCCTTACCGGAGATCTTCCTCGAACAGGTGAACTTACTCCCGACAGTTTAGCTGCCGCAATGGGTTTGCAGACCGAAGTCTCTTTCCAGCCAGCAGAGAATGTAGTACCACGCCCACCGGCACTTTGCCAGGGATGCGGACACAGGGATGTGTATGATGCATTGAACAAGGTTGCTGCAGAGTATCCCAACGCAAGGATTTTTGGTGATATAGGCTGTTATACTTTGGGGGCCCTCCCTCCTTTTCGTGCAATTGATTCTTGTGTAGATATGGGAGCGTCAATTACAATGGCCAAAGGTGCAGCTGATGCTGGCGTTTTCCCTGCAATTGCTGTTATTGGTGACTCCACCTTTACACATTCGGGTATGACAGGTCTTCTTGATGCAGTAAATGACAATGCAAACATTACTGTAATTATTTCTGATAACCTTACAACTGCCATGACCGGAGGACAGGATTCTGCCGGCACAAACCGATTTGAGGCTATATGTAAAGGGCTTGGTGTGGATCCTGAACATCTCCATGTTGTAGTTCCTATCCCTAAAAATATGGAGGAGATTACTGGAATTATCAGGCAGGAGATTGAGTATAAGGGTGTTTCTGTAATTATTCCACGCAGGGAGTGCATGCAGACACTCAATAGAAAACTTAGAGCTAAAAGGAGCGGCAAATAATGAAAAAGGATATTATTTTGGCAGGCGTTGGAGGACAGGGAATCCTTACAATTGCCACTATTATAGGACATGCAGCTGCTAAAGCTGGAGTTGCCCTCAAACAGGCAGAAGTGCATGGCATGAGCCAGAGAGGCGGTGATGTGCAGTCAAATTTGAGGTTGAGTACAGAAACTATCCATTCAGACCTCATTAAAAAAGGGGCAGCTGACATCATAATTTCTATGGAGCCTATGGAGGCATTGAGATATCTTCCATATCTTGCTCCCGACGGATGTGTAATAACTTCCTCAAACCCTTTTGTAAATATACCCAATTATCCCGATATTGATAAGTTGAGTGCTGAACTGGCATCTTTGCCTAAAGTTTCGGCCCTCCCTATTGAAGATTTGGCTAAAGAGAACAATATGCCAAAGAGTGCCAACATCATCCTTTTGGGTATGGCTGCAAAATATATAGAGATTCTTACCCCGGAACAGCTTAAAGAGAGCATAAAGGCAATATTTGCCTCTAAAGGTGAGAGTGTGGCTGACATGAACTGCAAGGCTTTTGAGATTGGCCTAAATGCATAAGGAGGATTAGAGAGATGAAAATTTTCAGTGAAGAGCTGGTGGCGCAGGCTGTGAAGGAACTTAATATTGCCGATCTTTCAAGTGCTACAATTGGCGAGGTATTGCTGGTGGCCCAATGGCTTGAGAACAAGACAGGTATACCTTTTATAAGAATGGACCAGGGCTCTCCGGGCCTTCCGATAAACAAATATGGAGTTGAAGCGGAGAAAGCAGCCCTTGACCGTGGAGTAGGTTCACAATATCCTGCAGCTGCAGGTATTCCTGAACTTAAGCATGAGGCATCACGCTTTGTAAAGGCTTTCTTGAATGTAGATATTACTCCTCGTTCATGTATCCCTACAGTGGGCAGTGTTGCAGGCTCTTACGGATCATTCATAGCATGTACACAGCGTACACCCGGAAAAGACAAGATACTTTTCATTGATCCCGGCTTCCCTATACAGAAATCACAGTTAAGGGTTATTGGTGCTGCATGGAAAGAGTTTGATATATACAATTATAGAGGTGAGGCTTTGAGAGGCAAGCTTGAAGAGATGCTTTCTGAAGGTGACATTGCTGCCATTGTATATTCAAATCCGAATAACCCTGCATGGATATGTCTGGATGAAAGTGAACTTGCAGTAATTGGTGAACTGGCTACAAAATATGATGTAATTGTAATTGAAGACCTTGCCTACTTCTGTATGGATTTCAGGAAGGATATGGGACATCCGTTTGAACCCCCTTATCCTCCTACTGTAGCGCATTATACAGACAACTATATCCTTATGTTGTCCTCTTCAAAGATTTTCAGCTATGCAGGCCAGCGTATGGCACTTGCTTGCATCAGCGACAAGTTGTTTGAACGTTATTTTCCTGCATTGGCAGAGCGCTATAAGGATTCAGGAATTTTCGGACAGACCCTTACTGCCTCTATCCTTTATATGATTACATCCGGCTGTACCGCATCTACGCAGTATGCTTACGCAGAGATGCTCCGCCTTTCTACAGAGGGCAAGATCAATTTTGTGGAGGATACCAGAGAGTATGCCATAAGGGCGGAGAAGATGAAGGATATTTTTCTCCGTAACGGTTTTCATATAGTTTATGATCAGGATGTTACCCAGGCTGTTGGTGACGGATTCTTCTTTACAGTGGGTTATGGAAATTTGTCGGGAGGAGAATTGTTGAAGGAATTGCTGTACTATGGTGTAAGCAGCATCAATCTTTCAACTACAGGAAGTGGCCAGCAGGGTGTCCGTGCCTGTACATCCAGAATGAAAAATGAACTTTATCCGGTTATGGAGGAGCGTATGAAGGCATTCCACCACGACCATCCCATAAAATAGAGAGTTATGATTTGGAATCCCAATAAGGAGTGCATGAGCAGGGAGCAGATGCGGGCACTCCAAGGTAAAAGATTGCAGAAACTTGTAAATTATGTATACCATAATGTCCCTTTCTATAGGAACAAGATGCAGGAGATGAACATTTCTCCCGACGATATACGTACCATTGATGATATTGTAAAGCTTCCTTTTACTACCAAGCAGGATTTGAGGGACAATTATCCTTATGGACTGCAGGCTGCTCCGGCTTCGGAGATTGTGAGGGTCCATGCTTCGTCGGGAACAACAGGAAATCCTACAATTGTGGGATATACCAGGAAAGACATTTCCGTGTGGTCTGAGGTTATGGCACGTTGCCTTACTGCATATGGAGTTACAAGGGAAGATACATTCTCTGTAAGTTATGGCTACGGTCTGTTTACAGGTGGTTTGGGTGCACATTATGGTGTTGAGAATCTGGGTGCTACAGTTATTCCTACTTCTACCGGAGGTACTGAAAAACATATAAAGCTATTGCGTGATCTCAAGGTTACCGGTATTGCATGTACCCCTTCTTATGCCCTTTATCTTGCAGAGACTCTTGAGAAAATGGGGCTTTCTAAAGATGACATCAACCTTAAAGTAGGAGCTTTTGGTGCAGAACCTTGGACAGAGAATATGCGCAAGGAGATTGAGGATCGCCTTGGCCTTAAAGGTTACAATATTTATGGATTGAGTGAGATTATGGGGCCTGGTGTTTCCTACGAATGTTCAGAGCAGAACGGATCTCATATCAATGAAGATCATTTTTATCCTGAAATCATCAATCCGGAAACGCTGGAGCAGCTTCCTTATGGAGAACAGGGAGAGCTTGTCTTTACTACTCTCACAAAAGAAGGCATGCCATTATTGAGATACCGCACAAAAGATTTGTGTACTTTGATGGATGATGAGTGTGCATGTGGCAGGACATCCGTCAGAATGGGCCGTATTGTAGGCAGAAGTGATGACATGCTTATTATCAGAGGAATTAACGTATTCCCTTCACAGGTAGAGAGCGTTATTCTTGAGATGCCGGAGTTTGA
The DNA here is from genome assembly GCA_937901105.1 of uncultured Bacteroidales bacterium. Classification (GTDB taxonomy): domain Bacteria; phylum Bacteroidota; class Bacteroidia; order Bacteroidales; family UBA932; genus Egerieousia. Next base: position 7,111 of record CALCHD010000141.1, read on the forward strand.
GCCTCAATATATGCTTGTAGTGGACAGAGTGGGCAATCTTGACACTATTGAGGTTCAGGTGGAGGTTCGTAAGGATTATTTCACTGATGATATGGGTGCTATGCTTCAGATGAAGAAACGTCTGGCTGACAGATTGAAAGGCATTGTCTCAATTGCTTGTGATGTGCGTCTTATGGAACCGGGCAGCATTGAACGCAGCCAGGGCAAGAGCAAGCATGTAATTGATAAACGAGTTCTTAAATAATAAAACCATACAGATATGACAATCAAGCAATTATCCATTTTCTTGGAAAACAAGACAGGAAGAATCAATGATGTTACACGCATCTTGGGTGCCAATGGCATAAATATGCATGCTTTCAGTATGGCAGAAACTACAGATTTTGGCATTTTGCGCCTTATTGTATCTGAAGTTGAGAAAGCGGTTGATATTTTGAGGGAGAACAATTTTGCTGTAAAGGTTACTGATGTTGTCTGCATCAAGTGCAGCAATACCGCAGGATCTCTTGCCTCCATTCTGGAGAAACTTGCAGTTCAGAACATATTTATAGAATATATGTACGCTTTTGCAGACGGTGATTTTGCGAACATCGTTATCAAGCCCAATGACCTTGAAAAATGCGTTGCAGTTCTAAAAGAATGCAACTGTGATATGAGAAACGGTTTTTAAAGTATGCTCTGCGTTGCATATAAAAACGTCCTGGAAACAACCTTATTCCCAGGACGTTTTATTTATATTCTATTGTTTGTCCCTATTACAAATTAGTCAATCTTTTTGAAGTTCTCCCTTGCATATTTGGTAGGCCTGTTGTCAAAGTGCCACCACTCTTCATCAATTGTAAGGAATCCGCTTTCTGTCATTACTTTTCTCAGCAGCAGCCTGTTCTCAAGTTCTCTTTTTGTAATGATTCCCTCGTCTAGCAGCTGCTGCTCAATGTTCACGCGGCTGCTGTTTGTAAAGCAGTCATACTCTGATCCCATTGGTATTGGATGGCCTGTACAGTCAATTATTGTAACGTCTACTGCATTTCCAAAGTTATGGTTGCCGCCTCCTCTTGCCGGATTTGCAACAAAATCCTCTTTGTCTGTACCTTCAACGCTGTCCCACATCTCCTGCTGGATGCTGATTGGACGGGCTGCATCATATACTATAAGGTTAAGGTCCGGACGGATTGATTTAAGAAATTTGTTTGCCTTTACAAGTTTTTCTGCAGTTTCAGGCAGCATGAATGCTTTGTTTACATTATGGTACAGTACTCTGCCCATAAAGTTGTATGGTTTTGCATAAATAAGGTCAACTGCTATTGTGGAATCAAGGTCATGGATATCTACCAGTCCCATAGCCCTCATTTGTGCTTCTTTTGCTGTGTCTGCTTCAGGATTTACTGCAGTATTGCTGTTGCAGCAAGAAAAAATCACTAAAATTAGTGATAAGGAAATCAAAAAATTTTTCATAATTTTGAATTGTTAAAATATGATAATTATTATATATTCAATTTTAACACAAAAATAAACATAAATCATCAGTTATTGTTAAAGTATAAAAAAATTGGATATGAAAAAGGTAAATTTTAAAAAGCATCCGGTAACCCTTAAAGGCAGCCTTCCAGAGACAGGAAAGGCCGCTCCTTCATTCTCTTTGGTAAAATCAGACCTTGCAACCATCACTTTGGAGGACCTTAAAGGGAAAACACTCGTGCTCAATATATTTCCAAGCTTGGATACAGGAGTATGTGCAACCAGTGTACGTAAGTTCAACCAGCTTGCAGCTAATATGAAGGATACACTTGTTCTTGCAATTTCAAGAGACCTTCCGTTTGCACATTCACGCTTCTGTACAGTAGAAGGAATAGAGAATGTCATTACTTTGTCAGATTTCAGGGCAACCTCTTTCTCTGAAGATTATGGAGTATTGATGGCAGATGGTCCGCTGCAGGGGCTGCTGGCGCGTGCAATTGTAGTAATTGACCCGGAACTTGTTGTAAGATATGTGCAGCTTGTTCCTGAAATTACACAGGAACCGGACTATGATGAGGTTTTAAGACATTTGTAAAGTCACGTCGCAATTATGTATAAGTTGTTGTAATTCAATGTTATGGAAGCGGAGAAAACAATAATGTGCTTTCTCCGCTTTTTATATTTTATTGACTTTCAATAAAATGTGTAAAATTGCAACGCTAAAATAAGTATATTTGAATGTTAAATATTTTCTGATGAATTTTACTAAATCATATACACTTGACAGATATTCTTCACTTATTCTTGAAGGAGGCGGGCTGCGTGGTGTTTTTACATGTGGTGTGCTGGACAATTTCATGGAGCGGGGGATCAAGTTCCCTTTTACTGTTGGGGTGAGTGCAGGTGCCTGCAATGGACTTTCGTATATGTCCGGACAGATGAAGAGGGCCAAGTACAGTAATATAGATTTGTTGGAGAAATATAATTATGTTGGCTTGAAATACCTTTTTACACAAAGGAATATAATGGACTTCAACCTTCTTTTTGAAAAGTTCCCTACGGAGATTATCCCTTATGATTACCCTGCTTATGAGAGATCTGAAGGAAGGTATGTTATGGTTACCACTAATTGCCTTACCGGTGAAGCAAATTATTTTGAGGAGAAGCATTCGCAGAAAAGGATAATGGAGATAGTGCGTTCAAGCAGCAGTCTTCCATTTGTATGTCCAATGGCACAGGTAGACGGCATTCCAATGCTTGATGGCGGCATTGCTGACTCTATTCCTGTTGAGTACGCCAGGAAAGAGGGATTTACAAACAGCCTTGTTGTACTTACAAGAAATAAAGGCTACAGGAAGAAAATTACAGGGAAATCATTTGCTGCAAAACTTTTCTATAGCAGATATCCTCTTTTGCAGAAAGCCATTGAAGACCGTAATGTTAAGTATAACAGGACATTGGATTTCATTGAGGAGATGGAGGAAAAAGGGACTATTACAGTATTGCGGCCTGTAAAGCCTTTAGAAGTTGACCGTATGGAAAAGGACATCAGCAAGCTCAACGCCTTATATCAGGAAGGATATGACCTGGCTTCAAAAATTAATTTTGAAAAATTATAAATTAGATATACAACATGAGAATTTTTTTCTTATTTTTGTTGTAGATAAAAACGATAAAAAATAAGGAGAAAAACAAAAATGGAAATCAGAGAAAATCAGTATTACATCGTAAGAACTAACCGTGCAGGGGTCTTCTTTGGAAAGATCAAAGAAAGAAACCATGACGAGAT
>CALCHD010000142.1 GCA_937901105.1 uncultured Bacteroidales bacterium
CTACGGTTACTCCGCTGTAATTGCCTGTCTTCTCGTTCTTGTTGGCTGCGGTGTTGAAAAGCGTTGTCTTTCCGCAGTTGGGATTGCCCACTAATGCCACATTTATGGTATTCATCTCCTTGTGCACGCGCTCCATAAGGGCTTCGTCAGAAGGGATAGTTCCACCGTGGAACGGCTGCTCCATATTCTTGTACTCCTCCTTTGATACAATCTCAATCAGCGTGGCCTCATTTTTCCTCAATGAGATGCGGTACCCCATAAGCTCAAGCTCCATAGGGTCTCCAAGGGGAGCCTTCTTTATCACTTTCACTGCAGTTCCCGGAACAAATCCCATCTCGGTTATTCTTTTGCGGAATGCGCCATATCCCTTCACTTTGGTTATGATGCCCTCTTCTCCCGGGGTGAGTGATGCAAGTATATTTATATTGTCTGATGCCATCAGTGCAGAATTATTCTAATTTATTCTGCAAATATATGGATTAACTCCCCGCCGGGGAATCGCTAATTTGAGGTATTTGCTATTTTTGCCAAAAATTGGAGATATGAAGAAAAGATCAAGGAAAAAGTCAGGTTTTGTGAAAAAGGTGAGGAATCTGTTTGCCATTCTGGCTCTGGTTGCCGCTGGTGTATTCTATGTGGCGGAGGAACTGGGAATTGATGTGCAGGCAATGGCCATGAATGCCGGCAGAGGTGGCGGAAGCAATATAGACAGGCTTGAAGTCCCTGTTCTGGAAAGGGATGTCCCAAGCCAGATCCTGGAGTACAAGGGCTTTGCAGTTTCATATAACAATGGCACAAGATTGCCAAACTGGGTAGCGTATGAGCTTACGGCGGCAGAGGGTGAGGGTGATCTTCCGCGTAAGGACAAGTTCAGGCCAGACCCTTCAGCGATTGGCCCGCAGGCCAGTAAGGAAGATTACAGGAATTCAGGGTGGGACCGTGGACATATGGCTCCGGCAGCAGATATGAAATGGAGTATTCAGGCAATGGAAGAGAGCTGCTATTTTACCAATATCTGTCCGCAGAACCAGCAGCTCAATGGAGGGGACTGGAAGGAACTTGAGGAGCAGTGCCGCAATTGGGCACAGAAATATGGCAGCATATATATAGTATGCGGACCAATTGTGATGAATAATGAGCACGGAAAGATTGGAGCAAACAATGTTGTTGTTCCCGACAAATTCTATAAAGTTGTCCTGACCAGGATAAATGGAGAGTATCAGGGAGTGGGCTTCATTTTCCATAACCCTCCGCAAAGGAAATCCAAGATAAGCGGAAAGCCTCCTGTAAACAGGCCTCTCAAGAGCTATGCCGTGGCCATAGATGAAGTTGAGGCTGCTGCAGGAATAGATTTCTTTCCGGCACTTGATGCCTCTACCCAAAATAGGGTAGAGCGTCAGACAGAGCTGTTCAGATAAGATTACCAGAACATTTCAGGCTCTTTTCTAGGAGATGTGAAGTTCTTCTCCAGAATCTCCTTGTGCTCGAGGTATGTAGGATCTGTGAAGTATTTGGCCTTCATCTTGCACTTTTTCACGCAGGCGCAGCATTTTATGCATATGCCCGGAGTTAATGAACAGTTGGACGGGTCTATAGCCCCCATAGGGCACAGCATTGCGCACAGTCCGCAATTGTTGCATTTTTCCGGGTCGGTCTGGGGCTTTACCTTGCGGATGTCAATGCTTTTGTCCTGTGAGCTTTTGGCGTTGTAGAACTTGTATGGATATGGATTGCCCGGTACCTGAAGATTGCTGGGAATAGGATATCCTTCAGCTATTCTGCTGGCAATCTCCTCTCCGTAGGCTGTTGCCTTCTTGAGGTCTTCTGTGTCGGGACGGCCACCTCCAAGGGTGTATGAGAACGAGTGCTCTCCAATGAAAGCTGCGGCGGAGATGCATCTGAATCCGTTTCCGTGCATGATATCCTTGAGTTCAATGAGGGCATCGTCAAATGCCCTGTTGCCATATACCACAACAGGCACTCCAATTGCACCGTTTCCCTTGATTGAAGCAAAGTAGTCCCTTATAAGGTTAGGCACCCTGCCAATGTATACCGGAACACCAAATACAACTATGTCACCGGGGCCGAACTGCAGATTTCCTTCGGCTTTTCTCATTGCAGGTGTGGTTATATTGATGCTCTTGTAGAAGAGGTCCTTGCTGCACCTCTCTTCCATCTTGTGGCGGATAGCCTTTGCAATGGCCTCTACAACGGTTCTGGTGGTGTAAGTGGGGCTGAAATACAGAGCTCCAATAAAATTTGTATCCATATGTTCCATTAATGTGTTCAATTATGCAAAGCTAGCTATTATATTTGTAAAAAATAATTGGATTGTATGAAAAGAATATTGATGCTATTGGCAGTGGCGTGTGCGATGCAGACAGCGTTTACTGCATGTTCAAAGGATGATGGCCCGGCCAATGAGGTGCCACAAGTGTCTGAAGAGGAAAGGATAGCCCTCAAGGCTAAAAAATTTGTTTATGACTATACCAAGGAAGCCTATCTTTGGGAGGCTCATATTCCTGGCACTGTGGATTATAGGACTGCGGCCGGACCGGAGGAGCTGTTTGAGCAGATGAGATACAAGGCCCTGGACAAGTGGTCATATGTATCGGAGCAGTCTGATGAGGTTATGGACGGATTCCAGGGTGTTTCTACTACTTACGGATATTCTCTGATATTCGGGCGTTTTACAAATACAAATAACCTTTTTGCTGTTGTAGAGTTTGTTTACGCTGATTCACCAGCTGCAAAGGCAGGAATCAAGCGAGGTGACTTTATCCTTCAGTTTAACGGGCAAAACCTTACTGAATCCAACTACAAGAACCTGTATTACTCTCCAAAGGCAGATCTTGGCATGGGCGTAATTCAGGGTGACAATACGTTGGCATTGTCGGAAACAAAGTCGCTTGTAGCAGTAAAAATGTATGAGGATCCTGTTGTGGAGGCAAAGGTGCTTGATGTGGATGGCAAGAAGATTGCCTATCTTTTCTATGCCGGATATTATGCGGAGTCGCATGACAAGCTTGTTAAGGTGTTCCAGGAGTTTGAGCAGCAGGGTGCAACAGACCTTATCCTTGACTTGAGATATAATCCCGGCGGAAATGCAGATACACCTCCATTCCTGGCTAGCCTTATTGCCCCTGCGCAATATGTGAAACAAGGATCTCTATTCCTTGCCCAGTCTTGGAATGCGCTTTACAATGCGTACTTTGCACAGCAGGGGCTGGATATGAATGTATATTTCCACAAGGATATTCCGGTGAACCTTAACCTTAATACTGTATATGTGCTTACAACTTCATCAACAGCATCTGCAAGTGAGGCTACAATTTCCGGCCTTACCCCTTATATGGATGTTGTAAAGATTGGTTCATCAACACACGGCAAGTATTGTGGTGCAGCCTTGCTTACTGCAACTGATGCCAATGGAAATCCAGATCCGGAAATTGAAAACTGGCTGTTGTCTCTTGTTGTGTACAAGTTTGTGAACAAGGATGGATTTACAGAGTTCAAGGATGGAATTGCTCCAGACTTGGAGGTTGAGGATGACGGCCTTATGGCTGGTATTCCATTGGGAGACCCTTCAGATCCGATGATTGCAAAGGCTATATCGCTGATAACAGGAACAGAAACAAAAGCAGCACTTCCACATACTTTTGCAAAAGATATAGAAATTCTGCCACAGATGTCTGAAAGACCTTTCAGAGGCGGTTATACCACTATTGGCCTCAATATTTTTTAACTGAATTTCCAAGTTTCTTCCAGCAGTAGGCTATGTAGGCCACTACAAACGGAACCATCAGCGAGGCTATTGCTGCCTTCCCCGGAGCAATCAGCCCCTATGGTGTGAGGCTTGGTGGCTCGGGAGCGCTCTATGCCGAGGCCGAGGCTGCCTATGCGGCATCCAACACCGACGAGGCTCTGCGACTGCTGGG
>CALCHD010000143.1 GCA_937901105.1 uncultured Bacteroidales bacterium
CCGGGCTTTGTGCAATCATCCGCGCAATATGACGGGGCCGATGATAAAGGACTTGGCTGCTGCAGGCGGTGTTATCCAGATCAACTTCTACTCTTCATTCATTGATCCTGAGTATTCTAAAGTTGCCGGCCATTTGTGCGACGAGTTTGATGAGGCACTTATTGATTACCAGCTGCATCCACGCTGCAAACGCCGCAAGGAGAGATATGAGAAGGCATACGAGGCATTGTATTCAACCCCAAGACCTTCATATAAGGTGCTTGTAGACCATATTGATCATGTAGTGAAACTTGTAGGTGTTAAACACGTAGGCCTTGGCTCAGACTTTGATGGCATTGAGTCACCTCCTGCAGGTTTGGAGGATGCTTCAAAATTTGGCGTAATCACCGAGGAATTGAAACTTAGAGGCTACTCAGACGAGGATATCAAATGTATCCTTGGCGAGAACTTCTTGAGGGTTATGAACCAGGTGGAGAACGTTGCTTATACATTGTAGTAGAATCTCAGCCCTTCGGTCTCGGCCGTAGGGCTTTTTTATGGATAAGATATGAGTAAAATAGCATTGGTAACCGGAGCAACATCCGGAATAGGAGAGGCTACCGCAATCCTTCTGGCAAAGGAGGGGTACGACCTCATAATCACCGGCCGCAGAGGGGAGAGGGTTGCCGCCCTTGAGACATCCCTTAAGGCAGAATATGGAGTGAAAGTGCTCCCATTGGTATTTGATGTCCGCTCACAGGCAGAGGTGGAGGAGAATCTTGGTGGTCTTCCCGACGAATGGAAGGCAATTGATGTGCTGGTAAACAATGCCGGCCTGGCAGTGGGCTTGAACCCTATCCAGGATGGAGTGGTGGATGACTGGGAGAGGATGATAGACACAAACATCAAAGGTCTTCTATACGTTACCCGCGTGGTTTCCAACTATATGAAGGAGCGCCGCAACGGCCACATTGTGAACCTTTGCTCAATTGCCGGCAAGGAGGCATACGCCAATGGAAACGTATACTGCGGTACCAAACATGCCGTAGATGCCCTTACAAAGGGAATGCGTATTGATCTGCTTCCTTACAAGGTACGCGTTTCCCAAATCTGCCCGGGTGCAGTGGAGACAGAGTTCTCCCTTGTCCGCTTCAAAGGAGATGCAGAGCGAGCAGACAATGTATATAAAGGCTTTACCCCACTTACAGCAATGGATGTGGCAGATGCAATCCTATACATGATAAAATGCCCTGCTCACGTGAATATCAACGACATGGTAATCATGCCAACTGCGCAGGCAAATTCCTATACGTTTTATAAGGAGTTGTAAGGTTGTCTTGTTGCGTGGAAAGTTTTAAGGAGCTGTCATCTTATGGGTGGCGGCTCTTTTTACGGATTTAAATATCATTTAAAACTTGTACAATATATAAATTGTATTTATCTT
>CALCHD010000144.1 GCA_937901105.1 uncultured Bacteroidales bacterium
ATCTGTATCCCGATATTGAGGCGGCCATTCATTTTGCGGCGTTCAAGGCGGTGGGTGAGAGTGTGGCGCACCCTATGAAATATTTCAGGAATAATCTGCATTCGTTTGAGAATCTTGTGGAGCTGATGGTTACTCGCGGCAAGGGGGCGAATATTGTATTCTCCTCATCTGCAACGGTGTATGGCCAGCCGGCTCTTGATGAGCTCCCTATTGTGGAGGAGCAGCCGAGGCGTCATCGCCGTATGCACGTACCAAGCAGGTTGCGGAGGGGATTCTTGAGGATTGCGTTAAGGCGTATCCCAAGCTTAACGCAACGGTTTTGCGCTATTTTAATCCTATTGGCGCGCACCCTTCTGCTCTCATTGGGGAGCTTCCTAATGGGGTGCCAAACAACCTTGTACCGTTCATCACCCAAACTGCAGCGGGCATTCGTGAGTGCTTGAGTGTTTTTGGTAATGATTATAATACTCCCGACGGTTCTTGCCTGCGCGACTATATCTATGTAGTGGATCTTGCCAAGGCCCATGTGAAAGCAGTGGGGAAGATGCTTCAGGATGGCACCCGCTGGAATGTCTATAATCTTGGAACCGGCAGGGGTATTTCAGTGCTGGAGCTGGTGAATGCCTTTATGAAGGCTACCGGTGTGAATCTCAATTATAAGATTGCTCCCCGCCGCCCTGGGGATGTTGAGCAGTATTGGGCAGATCCTTCCAAGGCTAACCGAGAACTAGGCTGGAGCGCCGACACTCCTCTTGAGGAGGTGCTGCTGTCTGCATGGAAGTGGCAGCTTTCTTCCCAGTCTTCTATTGATACGTTGAAGGTGATTTCCTGAAGGACTTTTGTCATTGAACCATTGTGTTCTATGTAGATGGGGGCGTTGCTGTGCAGGTCAACTGTTGTGCTGGTGCTATGCCCTGCAGCAATGTTTCCGGTGATGGAGGTGGACATTGGATAGCATGACAGGAGCAGGAGTGTACTGTCGGGATTAATGCAGTAGATTTTTCCGTGGATCTGAAGGTATGTGCTGGAGGTTTGCTGCGGTAGCTCGTCGGGAGTCCAGAGGGTGAAGCGCTGTGGCGGGAGTGCGGTTTCCCGGGTGGCGGATTTTTCTCCGTTGAGCAGTAGTATCCCCTCCGGTGGAACAGCAATTGCGAGGTTCCCCTCCAGGGTGTTGAAGAGTCTGATGCTGTCTATTGCCAGCAGCGTGTTTGTGGCGCTGTTCTTGAGGAGCACCTGAAGGTAGCCGCTGCTGCCGGTGGCATAGCTTTTTACGCCAGGGTCCATATCTTTCTCTGTGGAGTGTATTATGCAGGTGGTTGTCAGTGATATTCCTATGGCCATAATTGCCAGGTGTTTCAGCAGCTTCTTCATGGCAGATTGCTGTTTTTGGGTTGTTTGCTGTAATACAATCGTGTGGCAGGGAATGTTTATGGTGGGGCGTAAAATGAATTATTTTTGTTAGTTTTGTATGATTTAATTTCTTTACTAATATTAGTCCTGCTA
>CALCHD010000145.1 GCA_937901105.1 uncultured Bacteroidales bacterium
ACCCTGGTTGCGGATGATACCGCTGTTTACAGGCTGTATCTTTCCGTTTGCAGGGATTGTCTCCTCAATGGTTCCCGGTACCGGAGATTGAAGTATCACCTCAATCCCTTCAGTGCCATTATTCTTCCCCACAGCAATAAGTGCTGCAATAAGTGCCGCTGCTGCCAGGAGTATGTATTTCCTTTTTCCGTTCTTCTTTCCCATTTTCTAAAGTGTAAGAGGTACAAGCTTGTAGTAGTCCAAAATCTTCTGCTGGAATATGTACTGGTATTTGCATTGCAGATATTCAGATTCTGCCTTCAGAAGATTGTTCTTTGCAGTAGTATAGTCTGTTCCATTTAACATTCCAAGGTTGAATTTTTCGCTTGTATGGCTGAAAGCCTCTGCTGCTGCATCCTTGCTGGCCTGTGCAGCCTTGAGCTTTTCATAACTGCCCAAAACCTCGTTGTATGCAAGCCTGATCTGCTTTTCAAGTTCCTGAATGGCCATTTCCACCCCTATGCTGCTCTTCTGCACATTGGCTCTGGCATTCTTTACAGCGGTGCTGTTGCGCCAGTTGTTGAATATTGGAATGCTCAAGCTCAATCCTACTGACGGGTTGCGGTTGTTGTTGAACTGGGTGAAGAATGCAGCATCCTGGCTGTCGCTGTAATACGTGCCGTATCCCGCGCTTACCGACAAAGTAGGGAGTGCAGCACCTTTCTGTATTTTCAGCAGAATGCTGTTCTGCTCGTGGACCAGCTGTGCCTTGCCTACAGAAGGGAGCACCTGTGCCGCCTTGTGTACGATGGCGTCAATATCCATATCTGCTATTGGGACAATCATATTCTCCAATGTGGCAGGAACTTCAATATCAAAGCCGTCCGGTCTGGCCATTCCAAGCAGATGTGCCAGTTCAAGCATGGCTGTACTGCTGCTGTTGCGGGCAGTTGCCAGCTGTACGTTTTCATTGGCCAGCTGTGACTTCACCTCCAGAAGAGAGCTGTATGGCTGCTCTCCGGCCTCTACAAGTGCCTTTGTCCTCTTTACCTGCTCTGCCGCTGCCAGGCAGCTGCGTTCTGCCGTTGCTTCAATCTCTTTGGCAAGAAGAACCTGCAGGTAGCCTTTTGCTACGGCAATGGCTATGTCATCCTTAAGGGCCTCAATGCCAGCCTGTGCAATCTGCAGCTGCTTTACATTGCTTCTTACAGTATTTTGCCTGCGGAATCCCTCAAAAAGCGGAAGTGAAGCCGAGAGGTTGAGTGAAGAGCTCTGAGAAAGCATGTTCTCCACAATCTCAAGGTCATTGAGGTTTACAGAACGGCCCCAGCTCATATTATGCCCCATTGAGGCATTCAGTGACGGTATGTATGCAAGCCTGGACTCTGTAAGGCTGTTTCCTGCAATCTCCACATCCTGTTCCATCTGCCTTACCCGGAGGTTGTTCTCAAGGGCGTGCACGATGCATTTTTCCAATGTCCATCTCTCTTGCGGGTAAGCCTTTCCTGCAAGCAGCATCATAACCGCAAGCGGCATGATGCACAGATATTTCCTGAAGCCTGTATACATACTGCAAATTTAAAAAAAATATTGGGAAAGGAGGGAACCGGTGTTCCCTCCAAAAATTACAAGGCTGTAGGATTTACCAGCATCTTGCGCAGCTTGTTGGCCATATAGATCATCTTTGCAATTGAACCTATACATTCGGCAATAAACTCAACCAGCCTTGCAGTCTGCTCATCCTTTCCTCCAAACACCATTGAAGCAGCCTTGCTGTCAATTTCAATCATTGTATTCATAACGTCCTCCTTTCAAAATTTGTTCCACCCGCGTTTAAATCCTCTGATGATTTCGGCACTGTACTCCTTTAAGAAGTCTACAGCCTGCTGTACACACTCCCAGAAGTCGAAGGCGCAAACGGTTGAAACACCGCCAAATACGCCCTGAAGTTCCTTTTCATAGCATTTTTCCATAACACATAAATTTTAATCCCTACCGATAAGTGCTGCGTAGGTTACCACTTTGAACCGGTTCTATCTATTTGTACAACGTTGTCTGCAATTATTGCGCTCTCCTTTTTGTGGGAGACCATGATTATGGTCCTGCCGGAGTCCCTCAATTTGTGTATGCACTCTGCCACAATCTTCTCGGACTCTTTGTCAAGAGATGATGTTGCTTCGTCGAGAAGATATATCTTGGGATCCTTGTAGAGGGCCCTTGCAATCCCTATTTTCTGGCATTCTCCTCCCGACAGTCCATATCCGCCCCTACCGGCCATGGTGAGGAGCCCTTGAGGAAATCTGGAGAGCATGGTGTCCATTCCAATCTCCCTGCATATCTGAAGAACTTTTTCAATATCGGGATCAGCATCTCCCGGCGCAATGTTCTCCAGTATTGTTGCATTGAGGACCGGCGGCCTCTGCTCCACATATCCGATGATGTCTCTCCATTGTGCAATGTCAAATTGGCCAATATTGATGCCGGCATAGCTTATTGTCCCTGCAACTGGAGCACAGTCACGTGCAATGAGCTTGAGCAATGAGCTCTTCCCTATACCGCTGTCACCGTTGATGCGGGTGATTTTTCCTTCAGGAAACGACATGCCAAAACCGTTGAAAAGTGTCTCCCTTCCAGGATATTTGAAGGTCAGACAGCTTATTTCAATACTGCCGTGCAAATTCTTGGGATGGAGTTTTCCCTCCTGTGCTGGGTCTTCAAGTGAAAGGATTTCATAAATTCTTCTCCCTGCAACAGATGCCTTGTTGAGGCTTATTACAGATGAAATGAGGTCATCAAGAGGAACAGTGAAGAAAGCGCACAGCGAGTAGAATCCTACCAGCTCACCCAGAGTCATTTCTCCGGAGTGCACTGCCAGGGCCCCAACTGTGAGTACCATGCATACAAGGAGCCTGGAAACTGACTGTACTGCCGTTTCATACCTGTTTGCTGCATAGGCCGAATGCTGCATGGCTACGGCAAGCGAGGTGTATTTCTTGTCCAGTTTCCTTATTGCGGCATCCGTACCGTTGTAGTGCCTTATGCATTGGATTGCGTATATCTGCTCCAGCAGAGTTCCCTCAAGTTCAGAATTGGCCATTGCTGTACCCTTGCTCCACTTCCTGCTTATTTTCCCGGCCATCCTGTACAGGATCCAATAGAGGGGGAGGAAGCATGCCACCAGACCCGCCATGCGGGAATTGTAGCACACCATTATAGCAAGCGAAACCGCGAGGGTTAAGGTGCTGGTGGCTATGGAGGTGATGCCTCCGGTAATGAATGACCTTATCAGGTGTATGTCATCTTTGCGGGATGAGATGTCCCCCGCGGTGTAGTTGTCAAAGAAAGCAGGGGGGAGCTTGAGCAGCTTGCATATATAGGCCCCCATAATGGAGCTCTCCACCTTTATGCTGCAGATGATTATCCTCTTTGCGGCCCTGTAGCCCATGTACAGCGAGAATCCCATAGCCAGAGCAAGAGCCAGGCATGCCAATATTGCAGTGTGTTTTTCTCCCGACGGAATTATCACATCAATCAGCTGCTGGAGCAGCAAAGTGGTCCCCATGCCGCTGCAGATGCAGGCCATGGTACCTGCAAGAGCAGGAAGAAGTTCTCTGGAGCTTTGGGCAAGGAGAGCCTTCATGTATCTTGTATAACCCTTTTCTCCGGAACCTCTTTTCAGTCCGGATGAGGGGAAT
>CALCHD010000146.1 GCA_937901105.1 uncultured Bacteroidales bacterium
TGTAGGCCGAGATGTCCGATAAAAAGGGGCAATTCTCAACAAAATGACGCGACCCGAGCAATCCTTTCTCCTCACCGTCCCAAGCACAGAACACAACTGTGTACTCCGGAGTGATGCCTGAAGCCACCATCATCTTTGCCAACGAAAGGAGCGCAACTATTCCCGACGCATTATCATCTGCACCCGGATGGATTCCAATCCCAGGCTTATTGCCAAGATGGTCATAATGCGCACCCACAACAACCAGCATATTCGGGTTCTTGCCCTCAATCCTGGCAAGCACATTGTTCATCTTTGCAGGATAAACCTTACCCTTACGCGGCTCTCCAATTGCAGCAGTAAGGCCTTCTGAAGTAATCTTCTGGATCTCAGGCTTCAATCCCATCTTCTTGAACTCCTTTGCAATGAACTTCATAATCTTGTAGTTCTCCTTGGTTCCCGCCTCACGGCCATTGAACTTCTCGTCTGCCATAAAGCCAACCACCTCCTTGGCCCACTCATCCGAGTAAACCCCATACTGCTTGGTATACTCCCTGCTCTCCTGCGCAGAAAGCACTCCCGCAAACAGCATAAACGCAAAAATCGCTATTGAAATCTTTCTCATAATACTTAAAAAATAATGGACACAAAGATACTATAAGCACATCATTTTGCCAAGAGGTTAAGTACAACTACCCTCTCTCCAGATACCTGCAAAGCATATTGGCGTTCTTAACCCTCCGCGCGCCATAAGGGTTAAGAACGCCAACCTTTTATACAGCGCACCAGAAAAGTGTCTGTGCGCTTAACCTCTTGGGGAGGGGGATGAAGGCGGTTGCGGGCTATTCCGTAGTGCAACGGAAAAATGGCAAAGCAAAGGAGACTGTGTTGTCCTCGTGCATGAATATGCCCTGTTTATTGTCAAATCCATAAGAAAGTGCTATTTTTGCTAGGTTAAAGGAAAAACTGTACAGTAAGAAAAGAAAGAGATGAAGGAACTGGAGAAATTATTTGAAGAATATACCAAGCAGAAGCCTGAAAGCATTCAGGAGCTGCCATCTAGCGGAAGCAACAGAAGATACTTTAGGATATCGGGAAGCGGAATAACCCTTATTGGGGCAAAGGGAACCTCTGTGGAGGAGAATATTGCCTTTATGGAGATTGCCAAACATTTCAAACTCAAGGGTTTGCCTGTACCGCAGGTATTCTGTGCAAACAGCACCAACGAGTTCTACCTTCAGGAGGATTTGGGTGATGCAACCCTTTTCAATGCCATTGCGCAGGGCAGGGATACAAGCCATTTTTCTCCCCACGAAATTTCACTTTTGAAGAAGACCATAGCAACCCTTCCAAAACTTCAGTTTGAGGGTGGCAAGGGACTGGACTACAACATCTGTTTCCCGCAGCCTGAATTTGATGATAGAAATGTATGGTTTGACTTCAATTATTTCAAATACTGTTTCCTAAAGACTACCGGCCTTGAGTTCAGCGAGATAAAGCTGCATGAGGATATGACCAAAATGGCTGCTGACCTTCTTGAGGGGGGCAATGCAGAGACTTTCATGTACAGGGATTTCCAGGCACGCAATGTGATGCTTGTAGGTGACGAGCCTTATTTCATAGATTTTCAGGGCGGCAGAAAAGGTCCTCTTTATTATGATCTTGCTTCATTTGTATGGCAGGCAAAGGCCAATTATCCTACCGAACTGAAAGAGATTCTTATTGAGACATACCGCCAGGCTCTTGAGCCTTATGTACAGATACCTAAGGAGGAGTTCTACAAGAAATTGAGGCTGTTTGTGCTGTTCCGCACAATGCAGGTGCTTGGAGCATACGGCTTCAGGGGCTATTTTGAGAAGAAGCCCCACTTCCTGCAGAGCGTACCTTTTGCAATTGACAACCTGCGCAAGCTCATAAATGAGCAGCCGTTTACCGAGTACCCTTATGTTCAGGAATTGCTTACTGAGCTTACCAATATGCGCCAGTTCTCAGATTTGAGGGCTGAGAAGAAACTTGAGGTGAGAATCTTCAGCTTCTCATACAAAAAGGGCATTCCTGTGGATACCAGCGGAAACGGAGGAGGATATGTATTTGACTGCCGCGCAATCAACAATCCTGGAAAGTATGACCACTTCAAGCACTTTACCGGTCTTGACAAAGAGGTAATTGAGTTCCTTGAGGATGACGGTGAGGTTACAAAATTCCTGTCTCATGTTTATGACCTTGCAGATGCCCACGTTACCCGCTATATGGAGCGCAAGTTTACAAACCTCATGTTCAGCTTTGGATGTACAGGTGGACAGCACCGCTCCGTGTACTGTGCACAGCACCTTGCGGAGTACCTTGCCAAGAAATACAACATTACGGTTATAGTTTACCACAGAGAACAGGATATCAGACAAGAATTCTAGCAAAGGTTTGGCAAAAAGATGATTATGAGTAAAAGAAATAAACTGTCGGGAAAAATGAAAATGCTTTTTGTGCTTGCTGCAATTTTGTTTGCTGCAGGTTCAGGTGCCTTTGCGCAGGTTCCCGATTCCCTTGCTGCCGCAACCGACTCCCTTGCCATGGAGATTGATACAGTGAAGGCTGTGCAGTACACCAAGAAGGAGCTCCGGAGGATGCACCGCGACAGTGTTTGGAACTACAAGGACAGCGTCTTAAGAAATACCCCAAGGCTGCTGCATACATATGTGTTTGATGATACCACCAAGTTCAAGAGGATGTTCCTCTGGAATGCCGACACCTGGTTCAACAAGCCGGTGAGCATCAGGCCCGACACCACTTTCCACGAGTGGTTTACAGAACAGCCGCACCAGAGGTATGATGCGGGGGCAAACTACCTTGGAGTTTCCGGTTCTGCAATGCAGTACAACAACTGGTTCTTGAGGCCTGAGCTTAAAGTGTTCCCGTTCTTTGACTATTACCTGCCATACTCATATACTCCGGAGACAATGCCGTTCTATAACACAAAGACTCCGTATACAGAGCTGGCATACTGGGGAACGCTGTTTGCCAACAAACAGCTTGAAGAATCCAACATCAAGTTCCTTACCACCCAGAACCTTACCCCTTCCTTCAACCTCAACTTTGTGTCCCTGCGCTTTGGAGGCATGGGTATGCTTGAGAATGAGAAAACAGATAACCGTACAGTTGGAATTACAGGAAACTACCTTGGCAAGAGATATGTAGCACAGGGAGGATATATATTCAACAGGATAAAGAGGGAGGAGAACGGAGGCATTTCAGACCCTACAATGGTGCTTGACACTCTGGTTGACGCCAAGGTTATCCCAATTACACTGAACAATGCACACAACACACTAAAGAGGAATACAGTATTCCTTACACACTCATACGGCATACCTTTCAAGTTCCTGCAGAAGGCAGACTCGTTGGGGCAGAAAGAGGAGAAGGCATTGGGTGAGGGTACAATGGCATATATCGGACACAGCTTTGACGCATCAGTCTACTCAAAGAAATATACAGATGAGATTCCATTGGGAGACTCTTTAGGAAGAGCACTTTACAACAACCAGTTCTATATCAACCCTACAGCGAGTGCAGACTCAATGAGGGTTTTCAAGCTGGAGAACCGCTTCTTCATCAACTTGCAGCCATGGGCAAAGGAGGCAATCATCTCAAACATCAGTGCCGGTATCGGACACCAGTACTTGAGCCTTTACGGGTTCAGGCAGGACTATTTCCTTAAAGGGAACTCCACCGAAAAGCAGAACAACATGTACATGTACTTTGGTGCTGGCGGAAAGGCCACTTACAACTTTGCAGGATATTACCAGAATGACTTTGCCGTAGACGGCCAGATGACATTCTCTTCATATCCCAAGAATATGCCACAGGGAATCCACCTTACAGGAAAGGTGAATGTTGCTCTGGAAAGGCCAAGTTACTTCTTCAACAATGCATATACCAACCACTACGTGTGGAGCAACGACTTTGAGAAGACCACCAGGACAGAGATCCAGGGCAGGCTGCACATTCCTGACTGGAAACTGGAGGCATCCGTAGGATATGCAATGCTGAAGAACAACACTTACTTTGATTCACTTTCAATTGTAAGGCAGAACCCGGAGGCAATGAGCATCTTGAGTGCATATGTAAAGAAGGACATCCAGCTGTGGAAATTCCACTTTGAGAACAAGGTGCTTTTCCAGGTGTCATCAGACGAGGATGTGGTTCCTCTTCCCGACATTTCACTTGACTTGAGGTACTACTTCCAGTTCTGGCTTGTAAAGAATGTGCTGAATGTACAGATAGGTGCGAATGCACTGTACACCTCTGAATACTACGCACAGGGCTACTCCCCTGCACTTGGTGTATTCTACAACCAGAAGAGGGAGAAGATTGGCAACACACCTTACATTGACGCATTTGTGAACATGCAGTGGAAACGTGCAAGCATTTTTGTAAAATATATAAACGCCGCACAGGGATGGCCTGACAGCGACTACTTCAGTTCGTACAGATACATAAGATCGCAGAAGGCGCTCAAGCTGGGTATCCACTGGCCGTTTTACGCAAAATAAATGCCTATGGGCAAAGCCTGGAGAAACAAATACTTCCAATACACGTTCAGTTTTATCCTGGCATTCTGTTTTGTCTCGCTCCCCCGCTGGGAGCATGAGAAGACAGATGTCCCCTCCCCTTTGCTCTTTGCCGGAGACACCCTAGAGTGCTCCATAATGCTTGACAAGACTCTCCGCGCACGCGGATTCAACATAGGCTACCTCTACGAGCTGTTCCAGAAATTTGAGCAGGACCAGAGGTGCGAAATCAATATAGCCATAGCCGACCAGACCCCTGAACACCAGTGGGATGCCCTTATGGATGGAAAGACAGACATGCTCATCCTCAACTCCGAGCGCGACACTGTCCCTTCCGCCTATGCAGACATGGTTGTATCCAGTACGATCCTGGACAAAAAGGAGAACGTATGCGTTGTAAGGAAAGACAACTATAACATAGTACAGACCCTCAACTACTGGTTCCCATACTTCAGGCAGACACAGGAATACCAGCACACACAGAGATACCACAAAAGCTACAGGCTGCAAAGCCGCAACGGCGCCCCAATATCCAGAACCACCATATCTCCATACGATGCATACGTAAAGAAATATGCCCATATTGCAGGATGGGACTGGAGGCTTATCTGCTCTCTCATCTATCAGGAATCAAAATTCAAGATGGGTGTGAGTTCCAGCCGTGGAGCCATTGGACTTATGCA
Source organism: uncultured Bacteroidales bacterium (assembly GCA_937901105.1). Lineage (GTDB taxonomy): Bacteria > Bacteroidota > Bacteroidia > Bacteroidales > UBA932 > Egerieousia. Next base: position 5,228 of record CALCHD010000146.1, read on the forward strand.
GATAAAGGAACAGATTGCCAAGACATACGGCATTGATGACATCTACGATCCGGAATACAACATTAAGGCCGGAATCTCACACCTTGCCCGCCTGCAAAAAATCTACAGGAAAGCTGGCGCAGACTCAACAAACCTCATAAAACTTACCCTTGCCGCATACAACTGCGGAGAGGGACGCATGCAGGACTGTATGTCACTTGCACAGGAAAAGGGTCTCGACCCTCTTGTATGGGAAAACATTGCAGAGATGATTCCCCTAATGCGTGAAGAAGAGCACTACAAGAGCGACGCTGTAAAGCTGGGACGCTTCAACGGCGGGGAGACACTCAA
>CALCHD010000147.1 GCA_937901105.1 uncultured Bacteroidales bacterium
TTTCGGTGGAAGGAGTTTCAACGTACTTTTCGCAAAGCGTGAGTGCTTCAGCGATAGTGATGGTGTTGTAGACCTCCATGAAGTCCGCTATGTCCACCTCCAGACTGACCTGACCAATACCCAGATGGTGCTGCAGTATGGTGCAGGCAGCCAGAAGAAAATTTACCAAACCTGAATACATTGCTTGTCCCGGTTGCGGAAGAACTCTATATAACCTTGAGGAGACATTCAACGAGGTAAAACGCCGTACCTCACATTTGAAAGGTGTAAGAATTGCAATTATGGGATGTATTGTAAATGGACCTGGCGAGATGGCAGATGCTGATTTCGGATATGTTGGAGAAGGCAAAGGAAAAGTTTGCATCTACAAAGGAAAAGAACCTGTAATGCGCAGTGTTCCACAGGAAGAGGCAATCGATGCCCTATTGAAAGTAATAGAGGAGAACAGCTAGTTCTCCTCTAATTTTTTTAATGATTTTCCCTGCTTGAAAAACTTAAAGAGCAGTTCCCTCACATCTGAATATTTTTCAATGACTCTGCTTCCAAGCTCTTCTGCTTGAAGTCCAGTTGCTTTCATTATAAGCTCTCCCCCACCATTTGCCCTATAAGAAACCATTGCAACGGAATATACAGAATCAATATTGAACTTTCTGCCATCTTTAAAACCCAATATCTTTATTCTTTTCCCTGCAGGCTTGTCCAAATCTGCCTCATATCTGATTCCACCTGCACAATCAAAATTCTGCGGACTTCCAACAAGTTTCCTTTTATTTCCAGCTTCAGACGCAAATATACAATAAGACTCCTCAAGGTATGTGAGAATCTCTCTTCCCGACAGTTTTACCTTGTAAAGGACATTCTCAAACGGATACATCTGAAGTATGTGATTATATGTAACTTCTCCTGCCGTAACAGTACCTCTGAATTTGCTGGGTGAAACAAAAGAGATGTCTGCACCGCTCTCTTTCAGCTGCACATGATGAAGCAGGTTTGAGTATGTACAATCTCCAAAAAGAATAAGTTTAGGATCAATATCCATATCCGCATTTCCAATTACAGTACTCGAGAAATCATCAGCAGCCTTGATTTCCTTTTCAAAATGGTTCAGGAATATTTTGTCGGGAATAAGACTGTCAGTGTTTATACTCTTTATATCTGTAATTGAAAGATATTTCCCCGTTGCTTTTCCATCCTCAATAAATATTTTTATTTTGGCCTTTGCCAATTCCTTTCCGTATGCATCAGTTGAAACCACATAGTTTTTCATATACCTGCTGATGCCTCCCAAATGGTCATGAGCAGCAAGGATGAGGTCTACGCCATCCAAATTTGTTCCAAGATATGCTGCAACGTCTTCTGTGTCGTTTACAGATCCGTCTCCTCTTCCAGAATGCAGTGCCAGGATAGTAAAATGGGGATTTTCTGTTCTGTTTACATGCTTTACAAGCGAGTCCGCTATCAGATGGATATCAACAAATTGCAGTTCCTTTTTCTTCTCGCTTCCAATCCATAATTTAGCAGAGGGGGTAGTGAATCCTATAACTGCAATTTTAAGGCCTCCCTTATTTAAAATTGTATAAGGAGTAAAATAAGGCTCCTGGGGATTGCCGATGTGAATATTTGCAGCAAGATATGGCATATCAAGCTCTTCTTTGATTTTATCCCAATTATCAGGACCAGCCTCAATATCATGGTTTCCTACAACAACGGCATCATATTTCAGATAATCTGCCACTCTGCTCCAGACATGTTCTTCATCAGGGGTGTACTCATATATATGGTTGAAGTAATAAGCAGCATCGGATCCATGGTTATGGTCTCCAAGATCTATGAAAATCACCTTATCTTCACCAATCCGCTCACGTTCAGCATTAACTTCACCCGCTATTGAAGGGAGAGTTGTGAACCAGTTCCCATGAATGTCTCCATGAGAGTATAAAGACAATTCATACTCACCGTCAGGCAGAGATGATTTACAAGAAAATATGCATGATGAGAGTATCACCATGCATAAAATATTTAATGTATTATTCATTATCTTATTACATTGAAAGTATCTGCATCCATCCAAGCAGGGAACTTGAAGCGGAAGTCATTAAGTTCCTCTTTATTGATCTCGCATGAAAGTATCTGTGTATTGGATCCTGCGCAGTCCTTAAGATAAAATTCTTCTGCAATTGGAGCACCTTTGTAATCGTACATCTGTGAGCTTGGACAGTACACACACATAGGGTCTTTTCCGTCTCTGTTCACAAAGATACCGTATGCCATGTTTTCAATTGCGCGGGCTCTTATTAGCGGTTCAATTGCATTTATCCTCACTTCAGGGAAGTTTGCAATATTTATAAGGACATCATATCTGTTTCCTATATTCCTGCTCCATACCGGGAATCTGATATCATAGCATATGTTCAGGCAAATATTCACCCCTTTGTACTCAACAATACATTTGTCCTCTCCTCTGGTATAGTGGCTGTTCTCCTCTCCCATCCTGAAAAGGTGTCTCTTGTCATAACTGTTCCAGGTGCCGTCGGGAAATACAAAATATGCCCTGTTGAAAATATCTCTTCCGTTCTGTGTATATGGCAACGAACCCAAAATGGCAATATTGTATTTTCTTGCTGTCTCAATCATCCATTTGAGGGTTTCACCTGCGGCATCTTCAGCCAATGAAGTATTCATTGTAAATCCTGTTGAGAACATCTCCGGAAGTACAAACAGGTCTCCAGGCTGTTCAATCTGGGAAAGCAAAGATTCAACTTTCTGAAAATTGAGCTGCTTGTCTTCCCAAGCAATATCCAATGAGCAAACTGTTATTTTCATTATTTCTTATAAATTTTATTTACTACCAAAGCGATGGCTCCGTCACCTGTTACGTTACATGCTGTTCCAAATGTGTCCATAGCTATATATAGGGCAATCATAAGGCCCTGAAGATCCTCGTTGAAACCCAACATTGAAGAGAGCAGTCCAAGTGCTGCCATTATGGCTCCTCCTGGCACACCGGGAGCCGCCACCATTGTAATTCCAAGCATACATATGAAGCCTGCGAAAATGTCAATGCCATGAGGCATACCCTGCATCCATAGTATTGCGAGTGCACATGCAACAATCTTAAGTGTACTTCCGGCAAGATGTATAGTTGCACAAAGTGGAACAGTAAAGCCGGCCAGCTTCTCATCTACTCCATTTTTTATAGTCTGCCTCAATGTAACGGGAATTGTTGCAGCAGAAGACTGTGTACCTAACGCCGTTACATATGCAGGAAGCATAGTAACCAAAGCCTTGAAAGGGTTCTTCCTGGAAATTGCACCGGCAATAATGAACTGGATTAGCAGCAATGTTATATGCAGCACAAATATTACTGCGATAACTTTGATGAACAGCTTTAGAATTGCACCTGCCTGCCCCTCTGCCCCTATCTGAAGGAAAATTCCAAAAATGTACAAAGGCAGCAATGGGATTATTACTCCCGATATAACTTTATTTATCAGTTCCCTGAACTCCAGCAGACCTCCTATCAGCTTGCCGCCATTTACATAGCAAAGTCCAAGCCCCACCACAAATGCAAGCACCAATGCGGTAGTTACGCTCAATACTGGCGGCATATCAACTGTAAAATATGGCAATACCTTATTGGCATGAGCTATATTGTCCGCAAATGATGTAGATGAATCAAGTATTGAAGGGAATGATAAGCTGCAGGCAAAATATGAGAAGAATCCCGCAAATAACGTTGACCCGTATGCTATTGCTGCAGTAATGGCCAAAAGCTTGCCGGCACCGTTTCCAAGTTCTGCGATGCCCGGGGCAACAAGGCCAAGAATTATCAGAGGAATGGTAAACCCTAGAAAATTACCGAAAATACCATTGATTGTTACAAAAATCCTGTTTAGGAATTCGGGGAAGAAGAATGAACATCCAATTCCCAGTACTATAGCAACCAGTACTTTAGCCAGCAATGGCAATTTGTTTAGTTTGGAAAACATATCTTTAAAAATTTTTAGTCTGTTGCTGAAGCCTTTTCTATAAGCTGCTCCTTAACATGCCTGCTTTTCTCCTCCTGTGTATCATATTGTGACAATTCACCTTTAAAGAAAAACACTTTTAAAACGGCAAACATTATAAAGAGTTTTATCAGAATTATTATCCACAAATATTTTCCTGTGGTCATGCTCCTGAATCCGCTTATATAAAAGTCAAATATTTTTTTTATGCCAAAACTCATATAATCTTTAAAAGTAGTAATTTTGCAGCAAATATCAAATACTATGGGAAAAATACTACGAATTGCCAGAATAGTTTGTGCAACACTTGTTTTTGTTATTGCAACATGCGGTTTCCTAAAGATGAGCGGAGGAAATCCTTTATCTCAAGCTCTTCTTAAGATCCAGTTTGTACCTGCACTTATTTCTATGACAGCAGGTGCATTTGGAGCGTTAGCTTTTCTTGTTATAATTACACTTCTGTTTGGCAGAGTATACTGTTCTTTCATATGTCCGCTTGGAATATTCCAGGACATTATCAGCTGGGTGTCTAATATTGCAAGAAAAAAAGCGAACAAAGGAAGAGTTCCCTTCAAGAAATACAGCAAGCCTCACAATGTTTTGAGATATTCTATACTTGCTATTGTCATCGGATGTCTTGCTGTTGGATTTACCTATCCGTTTGCACTGCTCGACCCTTACTCAAATTATGGAAGAATAGCTGTTCAGGTATTTTCAACATTTGAGACATGGATGACAAATATTCTGTCGGGAATATTCCCGTCAATGTTCTATACACAGTCTTATGCTGTTGTTGGATTATGGTCTTTGGTATATTCAATATTCTTTCTTTTAGTAGTAATAATTTTCAGTGCTGCCAAAGGGCGCCTTTACTGCAATACTGTCTGCCCTGTGGGTTCATTGCTTGGACTTATAAGCGGAGCTTCTTTGTTCAAGCCGGCAATTGACAAGGAAATGTGCGTAAAATGCGGAGTATGTGCAGGCAAATGCAAGAGCAGCTGTATAGATCTGGAAACAAAAGAGATTGATTCAACCAGATGTGTTGCCTGTTACGACTGTATGGTTTCCTGTAAGAGAGGTGGTGTAAAGCTGGTCCCAACATGGTTCAAGAAGAAGACATCACAAACTTCAAATAATCTTCCCGACAAAGGCCGCAGGAATGCAATTAGAGCAATGAGCGGACTTGCAGCTGCAGTTGCGGCAAAGAAGCTGGTTCCGGTAAAATCAGCTGCAGAAAATGAGGTGTCTCCTATCCTTCCTCCCGGTGCGGGTAATGTAGAGGCATTCAAAAATGCATGTACTGCATGTCATGCATGTATAGCGGCTTGTCCAAATAATATTATCAGGCCGGCTGTGTTTGAATATGGTATAGATGGAGTTATGCTTCCAACAATCAAGTATGACAAGAAATACTGTTCTTATGGATGCACCAAATGTTCTGAAGTTTGTCCTAATGATGCCATTGCTCCACTTACTCTTGCCCAAAAGAGAAAGACACAGATTGGCATTGCTGTGTATGATGCCAGCAAGTGTGTAGTAGTGTCAGACGGCATACATTGCGGTGCATGTGCGGGCAACTGTCCTGCCGGTGCAATTGAAATGGTTGAAAACGCAATGGCTCCAGGCCAGCACCTTCCAAAAGTAGACCCTTTAAAATGTATTGGTTGCGGAGCCTGTGAATATGCTTGTCCAGGCATGCCGAAGGCTATCGTTGTTAAGGGCAAAGCTGTTCAGACCATGATATAAAGTCAAATGAAAAGTGCCATTTTAGACGTCGTCAAAAAGGGCACTTTTAATAAAATAAAGGTCCGCTTGATGCGGACCTTATTATTTTAAGCTTTATTTTCCTTCAGCGGCCTTGAGTGTATTTACCATCAATGAAACGATAGTCATTGGCCCTACACCTCCAGGTACCGGGGTTATAAATGATGCTTTAGGTGCTACTGTCTCAAAGTCAACATCTCCTGCCAGACGGTAACCGGCTTTTTTTGTACTGTCGGGAATACGGGTAATTCCTACATCTACTATTACTGCCCCCTCTCTTACCATCTCCCCTTTAAGGAATCCGGGTGCGCCTAATGCTGCAATAATAATGTCTGCCTGTCTTGTGAAATACTCTATATTCTGTGTACGGCTATGGCAAATGGTGACAGTACAGTCTCCAGGCTCATCTTTAAGCGACAAAAGATTTGCAAGAGGCCTGCCTACAATATTGCTTCTGCCAATGATGACACAATGCTTTCCTTTTGTCTGAATTCCATACTCAGAAAGAAGACGAATTATTCCATATGGGGTTGCTGGAAGGAATGTAGGCAAACCCAACATCATTCTGCCAACATTCTCCGGATGGAATCCATCTACATCTTTCTTTGGATCTATTGCATTAATTACCGCATCCTCATCAATATGTTCAGGAAGCGGCAATTGTACAATCAGACCGTCAATATCATCATTGAGGTTAATTTCTCCAATTCTTTTCAGCAATTCTTCTTGTGAGATTTCTGCTGGGAACCGTAGCAATGTTGACTTGAATCCAACTTGCGCACATGCCCTCTCCTTATGTCCTACATAAGTTTGGCTTGCACCGTCAGTTCCAACAAGTATAGCAGCCAAATGAGGCCTTTTACCTCCTTTTGCTACAATATCCTTAACCTGTTGTGCAATCTCATTCTTTATTTTGTCTGAAGTGGCTTTACCGTCTAGTATTTTCATATAAAATAGGTATGTGATTATCTTCTTCTCATGCCATTCATGGCTTTCATTGCGTTCATGGCTTTGCCTTTAATACCGCCGCCGGCCATCATCTTCATAACTTTGCGGGTATCCTCAAACTGTTTCAGAAGCCTGTTTACCTCTACAATTGAAGTGCCGCTGCCCTCGGCAATACGTCTTCTTCTGCTGCCATTTATTACATGAGGGTTTTCTCTTTCAAATTTTGTCATTGAAAGGATTATTGCCTCTACGCTTTTGAATGCTGAATTGTCGATATCTACATCTCTCAAGGCTTTGCCCACGCCCGGAAGCATAGATGCCAAGTCCTTGATATTACCCATTTTCTTTATCTGCTGAATCTGGTCATAGAAATCAGAAAGTGTAAACTGGTCTTTGATCAGCTTTTTCTGAAGTTTCTTAGCCTCCTCCTCATCAAACTGCTCCTGCGCCTTCTCAACCAAGGTAACAACGTCACCCATGCCCAAGATACGGTCTGCAAGACGTTTTGGATGGAATACATCCAGT
>CALCHD010000148.1 GCA_937901105.1 uncultured Bacteroidales bacterium
CAACTCTTCTTGTTCAGAACGGTACTCTTAACAACGGCGATATCGTTGTTGCAGGTACATCCGTCGGCCGTATCCGTGTTATGACCGACTATAAGGGCAGACGCGTCAAGGAGGCAGGCCCCTCAGTACCCGTTGAGGTTATGGGACTTGCAGAGGTTCCCAATGCAGGTGATATGTTCGACGCAGTTTCCGACGAAAAGTTAGCAAGAGAGCTTGTTGAGCAGAGAAAGAGCGAAGCTAAGGAAGAGCAGTTCAAGTCAATGCAGAAGGTTACTCTTGCTTATCAGAACCGCAAGACCGACGGTATTGAGTATATTCAGGAACTTGGTCAGGTAGGAGAGTTCTCTGATTGGGTTACCCTTGCAAAATTTTTGCGCAGCAAGTACTCTTATAAGTCACTTGATATGAACTATGAGGCTTATATTAAGGATGGTGCAGGTTACAGCTGGAAGTTTGGTGCAGATTACAGCTATTCAGACAAGTATGACGAGTATCTTCTTCCTGCATCACATATGAAGGCTGAAAACCAGTATTTCAATGTGTATGCAAAAAAGAATATTGTGTTTGCCGGCGGCAGCTCGCTTCTTGCAGGTCTTAATTTCGGCCTTAACGAGAATGTTGAGGGTGAGTACAGCTATTCAGGCGGCTATGCAGATACAGATCCAGTGGTTGACATGTATGCAACCGATATCAAGTACATGTCTTCAGATTATGTGATATTTGGCGGAGAGGTTACTTACTCAACCCTTATCAACAAGGCTACATCGCTGTTTGTGAAAGGTGCTTGCCAGTACTATTCTCCAAAAGACTCATCATTTGACAATAGGGTTTACACTACACTTTCAGTAGGTATTACTTTCTAAAAATATATGAAACAGCTTTAAAAAAGTGACCATTGGGACGATGTCCTAATGGTCACTCTCTTCATTTGATTATGAGGGGACTTAACCCCATCCTCTCCTACATGAGGAATTTCAAAAGGAAGAATGCTGCCAGAAGCCACATTCCCAGGCTTACTTTCTTATGGTTGCCTGAAAGGGCATTTATAAATACATATGCCAGCTGGCCAAGGACAATACCCTCCGAGATGCTGTAAGAAAGCGGCATCATAAGGATACAGGTGAATGCAGGAATTGACTCGGTGTAGTTGTAGAAGTCAATTTTTGTTACTGCAGCCATCATCATAAGACCAACAAGGAAAAGTACAGGGGCGGTTGCTGCTGCCGGAATTGCAAGGAAGAACGGTGCAAAGAACATTGCTACAAGGAAGCATATTCCGGTAGTGAATGCGGTAAGACCGCAGCGGCCACCCTGCTCAACACCTGCGGCACTCTCTACAAATGTAGTAACGGTACTGGTACCCATTGCCGCTCCAGCTGTAGTTGCCACTGCGTCTACAAGGAATGCCTTTTTAAGCCCGGGAATTTTGCCGTCTTTGTCAAACATGCCGGCTCTGGTTGTAACTCCAATGATTGTGCCTATAGTATCAAACAGGTCTACAAAAAGGAATGTGAATACTATTATGAGCATATCCTGTGTAAGGACCTGATCCCACTGGAACTTGAAGAATATCGGCTCAATTGAAGGTGGGGTACTTATCACTCCGTTGAACTGGGTAACCCCCATCGGGATGCCTATTATTGTGGTTGCAAGGATACCTGTGAGGAGTCCTCCCTTTACGTTCTTTACCATCAGCAATGATGTGATTACAATGCCTATGATGCACAGGAGTGGGGCTCCGGAGGTGATTTTTCCAAGACTTACCAATGTGGCATCGTTGTTTACAATTACACCTGCACTTTTCAGCCCTATGAATGCTATGTACAGTCCTATTCCGGCACTGATTGAGTTCTTTAGGGTGTCGGGAATGAGGTATACAAGTTTCTCCCTTATGTTTGTGAGAGTGAGGATGATGAATATCAGACCCTCAAGGAATACCGCTGTAAGGGCAAACTGCCAGCTGTATCCAAGTACAAGGCATACTGTGTACGCAAAGAATGCGTTGAGTCCCATTCCGGGAGCAAGCGCAAAGGGAAGTTTTGCATATAGACCCATAAATATGGTTGCAAGTCCGGAAATCAGTACAGTTGTAGTAAACAGTGCACCTTTGTCCATTCCTGTGTCTCCAAGAATGTTTGGATTGATGGCCAGAATGTAGGCCATTGTAAGGAAAGTGGTGAGGCCGGCAAAGATTTCTGTGCGGACGTTCATCTCACCTTTTTTGAAACCGAATAGTTTGGTTAACATCTTTTGGTTGATTTTAGGTTATCTTTCCTACAAAATTACGCTTTAACTTATTAATAAAGCAATTTTTTCTACCTTTACTTAAAATTTTCAATTATGGCCGACAATTATCTTGAGAAAAAGTTTGAAGAGTTCCACTCCGGAAAAGGGGTTGCATCAAAACATAAGACATCATCCGGCAACGTTAGCCTTAACAGCCTGCTCCTCAAAAACCGCAGTCATAGGGGGTATGATTCTTCCCGACAGGTTCTGGTGGAAGAACTTAAGCAAATTGCAGAGGTATGCACCAAAATTCCGAGCGCAAAGAACCAGCAGGTCCTCAGATACAAACTTGTTGCGGGAGAAGATGCTCCAAGGCTGCAGCAGTATACCAAATGGGGAGGGGCCTTGCCTGAGCTCAATTTGCCGTTTCCCGGTACAGAACCATCTGCATTTATCATTATCTGCTCTACTGTACCCGAGAACAAATGGGTTGATATAGATCTTGGAATTGCAGCTCAGAGCATGCTTTTAAAAGCTGTGGAGATGGGGCTTAACGGTATTTGTATTGGTGCTTTCAACAAGAATGCAGTTGTAGAGGAGTTCTCTTTGCAGCACGAGCCTGTGCTTGTCCTTGCCATTGGAAAGGGGGCTGAGCATATTCAGCTTACCCGTGCAAAAGAAGGGGAAAGCCTCACATATTACCGTAAGGACGGGGTGCATTTTGTCCCTAAGTTGGGTTTGGACGACCTTCTACTTTAATCCAATGACAGTACCTGTTGAGAAATGGGTATATTTCCCCTTTAAGCTGTTTTGCAACACGTTGCCGTAAAAAAATTACGGCACATCATTAAAATACAAATATTATTGCCCCT
>CALCHD010000149.1 GCA_937901105.1 uncultured Bacteroidales bacterium
ATCTGCAGCCCAGGTGCCATACAGTGTGTTGCTCAAGGAGTGTGTATACATTCCCGGTTGGATCACTGCTCTTGTGTTGGATATTCCTGTACGGTTGGCCGGAGCATGCAACATTGGCTGCCCATTGTCCGCGGTCCACTTTATTGGCAACTATATCTCCGTTCCAGTCAAACTGGTACAGCTTCTCAATAATGGCGGTCTGTGCCACAAGACCAATGTCATTGCTTGTCACAGGGAGCTTTTTGATAGCATCAATATCCGGCAGCTTGCCGAGCGACAAGGCATAATTGTATTGCTCTAGGATAGGCTTGTAGACATTCTGCAGGAATTGGATTCTCCCTTCTGCAGCAGACAGCATCCACAGCTGCGCCCTGGTATTCCATTCGCCGGTATTGGGAATAACGCTATTGCCACGCCTTACTGCATTATATCCGGCGGCCGGAGCGAAGTTCTGCCCGCCAGGCACATCTGTATTGCTGTACAGTACAACTGTTACCGTGTTGGCGGCAACATTAACAGAAACAACTCTCATCCAGCTGCTATAAAGGGATGTCCCCCCATATGGCACAGTATTTACAATCTGCTGGAGGATATCCCCCTCCTTAAGGGTAGTGAAGTCTGAATCAGTCTTCTTTCCGACAGTCAGTACATATGTATGGCTTTTCAGCTGCTGCACGTTCTCAATGCGGCCAATGTCTGAAAAAAGGAAATCTGAATTAACCCCCTGCAGCTGGTTTATGATAAGATCCATAACAGTCATTGACCGTCTCACCTCAAGATGGTCTGCCTGGATCTTCCCTCCGTCAATGACAGTGCCGCTGCCGGATTCCATTCCTGGCACAGCGCCATGGGTTCTGAATCCTGCAGCCCTGAAGAGTCCCTCTGTTGTCATATCTCTTGGGGTGCTGTCATCCTTTGGTTTTACGACAAGTGAGCCGTCTTCTCCAATCTGCAGAAGACTTATCGCGTTGACATGATCCTGCTTTAGCTGGTCCAGGATGTGTTTGTTGTCGTGAAAGTGGGATGCGTGTGCAACTGCGTCCTGGGTGGCGTCTGCTATATATGATTTGATAGAGCCTACTGAAATTCTATACCATACATCCCCATAAGGTAGCTGAACAGGTATTACAAGGTAAGGATTTACCTCTGCTTCCTGGAAGTCATTTAGCCTTGGCGCTAAAAAAAAAATCTGCTCTGCTGTCGGGAATGTAATCTGTTTAGGAATCTCTTTGTCTCTGGATAGGTTCAGCATCGGTCTGTCTTCAGTGTGTCTATATGTGAAAGAGAATTCTTTCAGGAAGTCTGAAGACGAATCTGTAAGTACTGAGTCTTGGATGATAATTTCAATGAGAGCTCCTTCGTCTGATACATATCTCTGTGTTGATGTGAAGAAGTCCTGTAGCCATTTCGCTTCATACGCCGATTTATAACCTGTAGACTGCTTTTTCCACATATGTAACACCTGTGAGCCTTGTATGGCTGTTTCGGCTATTTGTGCAAGCTCGTGCTCTGCCTCAGCCTCCGTTGAGCAGTCTCCAGTGAATGATACAGCATCAATTCCTCCTACTGAGTTTGAGAATATGAAATATTTTTCCTGTCTTGTATCATTACGGAGCAGATAGCGTTGCACATATGATGTCATCACGCCTGTAGCATCTTGGGCCCAAACGTCAAAGTATGCCAGCTTCTTTGTGTCTGTAAGGTTTATGATTCTTGAGAACTGCGTGTTTACAGATATACAAGTGCCGGCATCTGCTGTTGCTAGTGTGTGAAGTGTGGTTGTTCCGTCCTGGTTGTACAACTTACATACTATGCTATGCTGAGTAATCGCATAGTATGACAGCCATTCTGGTTGGTTGTACGTTACTGTTTTTTGCTGAGGTTGCCAGGTTAGGAAATTTTGCTGGAGCCATTGTGATGCTACAACAGAGCTGTTTGCAACGCCTCCTTTTATCGCCCGGAATGAGAATGACTGGTCTCCTAGTGTTGCTGTAAAGTCTGCATAGACTTTTTTCTGTAGGAATGAATCAGATGTAGGTACCTGAACTGTTAGCAGTTCAGATACTACATCTCGCAGGTCTATTTCAATAGAACCTGATTCATCAGGGGAATATATTTCATCAATAATAAGCTCTTCACCTTTTCGCAGTGTGAATGCTGTATCGTTGTCTGCGGATGCAACAATCTTCTTAAGATTTTGCGACAGACTTATTGAATCGGGGTATGATATGAGTAAAGCCATACTCAAAATTATCCCCTGCAGGAGCAATATTAAAGGACACGTTTACGGCCATATAGCTTTCACCCACCATGTGATTGTGATAGTATCCCATTCCCATTCTTTGCCTTTTTTGCGATGCTTGAAGCTATAGTCTTCCACAATCTCATGGTATCTGTCTCCCGACAGATATTGCTCCTCTGTTGGTGCTGGAAGAGAATTGTAGAAAGTTGGGGTTTGAAGATCTATTTCATATTCGTAGAATGAATAGTTCTTCAGCTCTTTTTCCAGGTCGTTTTGTACCTCCCATTCATAGACTGGTTCTTTCAGCTGCGCTTCTTCATATGAGAGAATAGGCTCGTATAGCCTCAATGATAACATTGAGGTATCACCATATGTTATGCGCTCCCCCATCTGAATATTGCGTGATGTAATCATCACTGGAGTATTGTTGAATATCCTTGGCGCTGTAATATCCATATTGGCAATCATTGGTAGCGGATATCTTACTTTTGTTGTGTAGGATGTGTTTTGATTGAGCAATATTTCTGCATATCTGCTCCAGAACCGTTTGAATATATCCTGTGTATAAAGGCTGTATTCAAACATATCAAAACCCAGATTGTCGTATTTGCCTGCTGTGCCATAGTAGTAGTTCAGATATCCGCTTCTTTCGTGTGCTTTTCCTGCGGCATAACATATCAATATCTCCTGAGAAGAGCCGTCAACTTTCTCTCCATTGAAGAGTGTGTTGTTGTATATAGCTTCACCTATGTATGGCATCAGGATGTCCGCTTGTGTGCCTATACTTGTCGTTATCATCCTGAAAAACATATCTGGAAACTCAATTTTCTCCTCTTCCAGTCCTTCGGCAGTTTTGAGTGTGAAATGGCTTCCTCCTATCAGACTTTTCACATCTTCCCATGTCTGAGTAAGAGATGTATCGTAGTATTCCATTGTTGCCCTGCGGTAGTAGTACTTCTTCTGCTGCACGTTCTGCGTTTCGTAGATCGTAGAGAAAGAAGAATACTTCTCCAGGAGCTTATTGTATGTCTCGGCAGCTGCCGGGTATTCATCAATCGCCTCGCCAGAAAGTACTAGTGCTTTGCGGTCTGAAAAAGAAGTCTTGAATGTCTTTTCGCAGTACGGTGTTATATCTTGATATGCAGTCTTGGTTATACAGTCTTCAAACAGCTTTACAGATATTTTTTTGGTTTCTGGATTTACAGATACTGCGGCATGGAATTTATTCAGCAGGAATTCAATAAAATCAGAAACAGTGCAGTCTGGGACAAGGTCTGCGTAGTTTATGCGTCTCTTGACAATTGTATCTGCACAGTTGTTCAGCAGTACAATTTTTGACAGGAGACTGTCTGTTTTGAACTTGTTTTCTGATACAGTGTATCCATAATGCGCAAAAATAATCTCAATAGCTCTGTATAGATAAAGGAACGGAGATATTCCAAAACCTTCAGGCACTGTAGCGTATTCATCCTTGTAGTATATCTCTCTGCTTGTGTATAACAGATGAGCTTCATCCCTTTTGCTCTCGTCTGGTTGGTTAATGATGTTGTATCCTTGTTCTGTCTTGTTTGTAGCTACAGGGAAGATGGCAAAATCATCTGTTATCTCCTGACGGTATACTTTTACAAGATGGTAGTACCATTGCGGAACTGAGTTGAAATCAGTTCTCACAATTGAAGAGAAAATCTCCTTGAGTGTGGTGTCTTTTATTGATGAATACAACTCAGATTCGTTCAGCATAATAGAGCCTGTCAGCGATGTTCCTTCTGTGCTGTCAATCACCAATGTGCCATGCTTATGTATAATGCCGCACTTGAGTGTGCATTTTATTTTTCGCATTGTCCTATTCCTGCCGTTTGGCCGTTGTATGAACTCCAGCTTCCTGGCAGTATCTGGTGTTAGTGGTAGTGTTGCGGGTATTGATTGAGCTCCTTCTTGTGAAAAGAAAGGGTTGTTCTCTTCTATGTCAAACTGGAAATCTGCCGGCAGGGCCAGTTCTCCTTTTTCGGTAATCAGTTTCATAGGCTTCCTTCTTTTTTGAATTTTTCTTGCAGCTCACGCTGTTTGTTTGATTCAGACAGTAGGGTGTATGCTTTTACTGGTGTAGCAAGAACGCGGCGGATGTCTTTCAGTTCAGCATTTATGCCACGGGCCCATTCCTGCATATCTGAGTTTGCTGCAGATGTTGCTGGAGATGATCCTGTATGTCCGCCGTTGTAGAATTCCCTGCGGGTAGAGCCTGATACGTAAGCCTTGCGACTGTTCTCAAGTGAAGCAAACAGTACAGGATTGGCTCTTACCATTGCTGCAGGTGCTACCCATTCGTTGGCGTGAACAACTCCCACTGGCATGCGGTCAGATTGTCTGCGCCCGGTATATCCTCCGTCATGGAAGCCGTCAACAGTAAATGAGCCGCTGGATGATGCTCCTGAAGAGCTTGAAACTGATTCGTTCATTATGGCGTTTCTCTGCTCAATCATTGAGGCTATCTGTATTGCTGTTGTTGCCGCTACAAGTGCAGCTGATGGAATTGCTGCAATAAGCGGCAGGTCCATAAACTGTCTTAGTATTGCGCCTGAAGCATTCGCTATTGCCATTCCTATGTTTATTGCCAATTCTCTATTGGCATACTTCTTTTTCAGCTCAAGTTCTTTCTGCTCATATTTCTGCTCAATCTCAGCTCTCTTGTCTGCGGTGTCTCCATACATGGCCAGCTCTTTTTCCTTTTGGCTCTGAAGCTGGTTCATCTCTCTGTCTTTTTGAGCAGAAAGTAATGAACTTACACCTGAGAATATCTGTGAAGTTGTGTCTGCTATTTGCGTCATGTGCTCAAGAGTGAGCCTTGTTAGCTCTTTCTGGCCTTCCTCTTGTGTGAGCAGGTCTGCATCAATAAGCTCCTGAACCCTCTTCTTTTTTTCCTGCAGCTGCTTGCGGTGCGATTTTTTCTCAAGACTTGAGCGAATCTTGTCTGCCTCCTGTTGCATTTTTTTATGCTTCTCCATTATGGCCTCCAGCTCTTTGTCTTCATTTGGGTCTCTTTCTTCATTCTCGCTTTCTTTGATTGCATCCGCAATCATCTTATCTGTCTGCTTGCGCAACTTTTCCTGCTCCTTGAGTCCCTCTTCCTGTATCTTAGCCATGAGCTGGTAGTATTCCAACTCCAGCTGTGCTGTATCTTCGCCAAACTTGGCGTACAGTTCCATTCTTCTGCGTAGGAACTCAAACGTTGCAGCATTTGAGCGCGCTTCGTATTCTTCTTGAGTTATCTCTCGCTGTGCGTACAAACGTGTGATATCAGCCTGGTATTTTGCCTCTTCGCTTTCCAGTTTCTCCTTTGCTGCTTTGAATGCTTTTTCAATCTCTTCTTCTGTTGGTGCTCCTGAGACGGGGTTCTCTGTTGTGTCTCCATCCGTACTACCTTTTCTTGTAGGACCTATAAAATCATCGTCTCCTTCAGATGGTGCGTCAGATTCAATGTAGAATTTCTTCTTTATAGCCTCTATCTCTCCCATCATCTTCTCGTAAGATGTTTTGTATTTCTGCAGGTCTCCAAGCGTGATTGCGTTGAAGTTAAGTTGTGATTGCAGTAGAATGTCTTGAACTGATTTTTCACCTTTCTTAACCTCTGCAATCATAGAGTTTATTTTTATACGAATTACATCTTCAGACATGTCTGTATTCGCCCTTGCTGCTCTTTTTACCATTGTCTCCTGTATGTCGGCCAAAGATTCTGTGTAGTCTGTAAGCGTTTCGTTTATATGCTTCTCCTGCAGTTTGAGTTTTATGTTTTTTTCAATTTCTGTAGAGACAGCTTTTCTGGCTGCTTCAATATCTCTCAAGCGTCCTTCTTCGTCAATCATTGAATTGATGATTGGACCATATTTTTCTTGCAGTTTTTCAAGTATGGATTTGTATTCCTCTGTTCCGTGAGTAGCGTTACTCAGAGCTGTGAAGAGACTGTCTGCCTGGAACTGTTCTCTTTGCAGCTCGGCGGTAAACTCCTTCTGTGCCTGCTTTGCGTGATTAGTTTGAGTTGCAAGTCTTCTTAGCCCTTCTACGAGTGCTACTACTGCAGTTATAGCTAAACCTATTCCAAGTGAGTTGAGACTCATTTTAAAAGCTCGCATTGCTACTGTTGCAGCTGCTGTGTTGCCTGTTATCAGATTCATTCCTGCAGAGAATAGGTACATTATACCTCGCGCTGTCTTCATCAGTGCGTTCCCGGTTGCCACAATTGTATTCCATGATTTCCACACCACCACACCTGCTGCAGCTGCCGCTGTTACGACATACCACATTGGCGGCATCTCCATCAGTACTTTAAGAAATGCAGTTGTCAATGATATTGACTTTGTGAATGCAGGGGTGAGCTTTTCTCCAAACTCAATTATTTTATCATTCCAGGCTTTTTGTGCCTTTTCCAGTCTTGCCTGTGCGTTTTCGTTCTTTACAGAGTACTCATTCCACAATGATGTGCTCTTTGCGAATTCCTGGTTTGCCAGGAATTGGGCTTCATCTACCAGGTTTATTTTTGTTGCCAACGATGATAGAACGGAAACAGCTCTTGCGCCATCTGTTCCCATATCCTGGAAAATTGGCACAAGCGCTGCAAAACCTCCCTGCTCGCTTAATGAGCGCAGTACTGTTTTTACAGCTGTGTTTGCATCTTCGTTAAGTAGTTTGGAGAATGCTTCTACCTCCATGTTTGCGTATTTGGCAAATGTGGTTGGCTCTTCATACATCTTCATCATGAATGTTTGAAATGCGGTCGCCGACATTTCAACTTTCATACCTGCCTGGTCAAGAGCAGATGCATATCCCAGCGTGTCAGATATGGAGATACCCATCTGCGCCATTACTCCTGCAAGCCTCTGTGTGAAGTCAACCAGGTAGGCCTCTGATGCTGTGGAGGCCTGTCCCAAGGAGTTTACTGCTGAGCCAATTGATAGGAAAGATTTTTCTATTCCCATTGTATTTACAAGCCCAAACACTTCGGCCATCTTTCCTATATTCCTGATAGCTCCCTCTCCAAGGTCTTCGCCCAGCGCTACGTTTATCTGGTTGGCTGCTCGCACGAACTGCATCACATTTTCTTTTCCTGTGATGCCCAGTTTACCCGCATCTCTTGCTAATGCGTTCAGAGCTTCTCTTGAAGTACGGGTATCCATTGTTTTGAACTCCTCGTTCAGTGCTGCAACCTCATCCCTGGTAAGTCCTGTCGTTTTCATTACGTCTGAATAGATATCATCTATTTCTGCTGCCTTCTTTGCAGCGCTACGCAAGGCCAGAGAGCCTGCAGCAGTAGATGCTGCTGCGGTCGTGGCTATACCCCAGTACTTATTGAAAGAGTCGCTCAGACGCGACATGATGGAATTTGTAGCACGCATGGATGTGTTTATCTGTTGAATCCTACTGTTGACCTGCTGCAGCTGTTTGGATTTCTCAATAAATTCCTTAGTATTTGGAGCCAGCGACTGGAGTTCATTTTTCAATGATCTTGCCAGGCGGTTCAGCTCCTTCAATGATGCTCCATTTATGTTGTTCAGGATTTGCGAGAAGTCTTTCGTATCCTTATGTAGCTTTTGCAGGGCTTGTCTGCTGTCGTCAAGATTCTTCTGCAGCTTGCTTTTCTTCGTTTCATCCTGGCATTCTTTTATTGCTTGCTGCAGATGTTTGATTTCCTTATTTAGAGCGTTTATTGTAGCATCAACGCCTCTTGCGTTCAATGTTACAACCGATTCTGCCTTTACTTGATATTTTGCCATTAGAGCGTGATTTTTCTGTCGTTTTCCAATACTTTAATCGCATTAGCTGCAGTCTTGCCGTACCTCTCGGCAAATATCTCTGCCAGCTTATGAATCTCTTTGAAGAATGTTTTGTTGTACCATGGCTTTGGAGTTCGCTTGGATTCTGGCACCTTTGCTATTGGCACTCCGCGTCCAACTCCCAGGTCAACAAAACGGCCATAGTAATTGAAGGTAAAAATCACCTTCTGCGGGTTGCCGTTGCTGTCTGCTTCTACCTGCGAAGTGAATGACTTTGCCAGAGCTCCCGATGAATGTATTCTCAGTCTTGATATGCGTTTTTCCCAGCGCTCAATCACTATATCTGCCCATTGCTGCATTGATTCAATGTCGCTGAGCTCTATGCTGTCGTCAGTCATAAATTGTTAGGTTGATTATTTCATTGAATGTTAGCTGAGCTTCCCACCCTGCAGCAATTGCAGTATTATGGGTGAAGTATGGAATCTGGCTTACATCAAGAGCCACGGCATCTTCGTGTGCGCTGTCTTTGTCTGCCATAATCTGGCGGATCAGAGACAACATCAGCTCTCTTGCTTGCTGTGATGCCTGACTTTTTGTTGTGCCTGTTCTCTCCTCCACCTTGCACATCACCCATATTGATTGGGCGAATGAATCCACTCCGCCATATTCTGCAGAGAATACTCCTGAAGTGTTATCCTCAATGATAATCATCGGGAATGAAGCACGTGCATTTTCTACAAGTGCAATTGCTGCATCATAGCCATTTACTGTGGCTATTGAAGCTTTTATGCCGGCTCTTGCTGCCAGGTTGTTTATATAGTCTTCTGTAATCATTGCTGCTGTATTTTTCTCAACTTGTTATCTAGTGCGCGTAACACTGAATGTGTGTCTGCTTTCATTATCTGCCTGTCCAGCTGTGGCTCATTATTGTTGAGTATAGACAGCATCTCGTGCAGCTGCTTAGCCGGCGAAGGCGTCTCCTGTGAGCCTTCTCCCTCTGAGAAGATGTATGGGTACTCCTTTTTCAGGTAGTGCTGAAGACCTGTGAACCAAAGGGAGTAGGGTCCCATAATTGAGTGGCGCTGTCTTTTTCCCGACAGAAGTCTTGCTCCTTCCAGCAGGTATGACGGCTCTTTGTTTTCAGCGTGAGAGCAGAACAGTGCATTTGCTGTGTAGTATAGCTCAAAAGGTATATCATACAGGCATCTGTTCACTCCTTTCAATGGGCACTCCGGCAGCCCTATTGAGTCCAGGATAAAAGAGAGTTCATTGCATGCAGTAGCGATGATCTCAGTTTTTATTGCAAAAATCCTGAAAGGGTTTTTCCTGAGTGAGAACAGATGTGTTCCTTCCTGTTTTTTTGATGAATATACAACCCTGATTCCTGCAAGATGGCATAGCAGGAATATCAGAGTTGTGTTGCGTGGCATTTTCTTATCAAGAGCCGTTGCAATAATTTTCAGCTGCTTTGCATCCACCTGCTCCCAGCAGGTTGGATACTGTAGGTTTATTGATTTCATAGCATGCTGTATACATTACTTTTGCTTCTGTCGGGAGTATAGCCTTTTGCCTGTTCTGAGGCTGCCCATGTAGGGAACGACTCTTTATCCCTGCGCATCATTGCTAGAGCGCACATTATTCTAGTGTGAGCTGATTCCTCTGAGTGTGTGCTTATGCAAAGCGCATCCTCAATCAGCTCAAGCACGTTCTTTTCTGGCGAAACAATAGACTCTTTGTCTCTGTATTTCTCCAGCAGTTCCTGGATATACTCCTCAGAGATATATGCAGCAACTTGTGTGTGCAGATACAGGCTCATTTTTGCAATAATCTCTTCAAATTGCTCCCAGTCTGTATCATCAGATAAGTTTCCTCCTCTTCGCTTGAACTCCTCTATCGTGCATACAAAGGCCTTTGTGATGTTCTGGTATTGTTCGCTGCCTCTCCAGCTTTCTGTATTTCTATTCATGTATGTTACCAGAAGGTCAATGGCCTTTCTGCTTTTTACCTTCATGGATGCGCGCAGCTGTTCAACACGCTGTTTTGATGCAGGGGTATAGTTGTCAGAGCTCACTACTGCAAAGCCGGCTTCGGTAAGAACAAGATCAATTTCAGGAATACAGTTGTAGAAGGCTAGGGTTGATATCGCTCTTTCTGCTATCTCAAGAAGTTTTTCATCTTCTCCGTTCTTGATTTCCTGAATTACTGCATCTGATGTTATGTGATTGCAAAGCCACTCCTGCGCCATCATCAGTGCGTCTTCCACCATTTCGTAGCTTACGTTAACGGCAGAAGGAATGTACTTCTTAAATGTGTCAATGCTGTTTACTATCATAGCTGTGTGTTGGTTGATTCCTGTTTTCCTGATTTGTTCTGGTCTTGAGTTGTGAAGATGTACTCAGGAACAAGGATTGTAATATCCTTTTCCCAGTTGTTAATCTTCGGTATTGCTTTCAGTGGTCTCAGCGTTCTGTCAAGTAGAGGCTTCATAAGGGCCTGTTTGATAAGATATAGCTCGCGCTTGTCTGTTCCTCCCATTGAGCCTGCCGATTTTGACAGTGTGGCTCCAATAAGTGATGGGTGTACGTTCATGGCGTATGACATCATAGCTGATGCGGTCTCCATATCAGATATGTATTCGCCTCCTGTGAACTTGTTGTCTACCGGTATAATCTCAATCTGTTTTGATTCCAGGATAGAGTTTGCCATTGGAATTTTATCCTTAATGGCCATAATTGCTTTGCTGGCGTTATCTTCTCCAGTCAGGAATTCAGAGAATGCCTGCATCTCTGCTTCCTTTAACTTCTTCACTTCTGCGTGGTTGTTTGGGTCTATACCCTCTCTCTCCATAAGCTGCTCCCAGTAGCTCTCTGAGATGTAGATAATGAATTTAACGCCCATCTGATTCTTCATAATAGCCTTCTTAAGTTCTGGTATGGCTGTCATATGATCATACCAGCCGCTATGGAAGATAGAGTGCCACCCTGGTATTGAGTAGTAAGGTCTTCCAGGCGAAGGCATATATGAAGGGAATACCATTCTCTTTGTCCTTATGGCCATCTGTTTTTTTATATCCTGGTAAGTGTTGAACTCGTCAAGGCAGTATGTTCTCACGAAGTTATCCCCAACTCCCTCTTCCCATCTGCTTGAGTAGTAATGCCAGTTTATGCATCCTCTATTGTCCATTTTTCCCCATCTTGAGAATGCTGCCTCCATGTGGCGGATTGAGTGTATTTTCTTGAATTTTTTGTCGGGAATAAGCTCTGCAAATGCATTATGGAAATACACCATATCTGTAAGAGCAGATTGAAGGAACATAGGTATGTCGTTTGATTCAAAGAATTCAAACTCAGGACCGTCTTCCACTTCCAGAAAGTCCACAACTTTTCCCTTCTCGTCTCTTATCATTTTTACAAGCCTTGGCCCCAAACCGTAAGCCACTGAGATGTTGAATCCAAGATTGGCCGACAGAATTTCTGATCTGCCAATTCTCTTGAGTATCTCCTGTGGCAGGTTGTTGCTCTCTCCCCATGGCATAACAGAGTAGTTTTCTACCTGTATAGCGGTAAGGTCCTTCTCGTCGTAGTAGTCAAGGTGTGAAGCTGCAGACATCAGCAGTGTCTGCGACTGTGGGTAGTAGTTTATGCCGTTTATCACTTCCATTACATTACGACCTCCTCGCCGTTGAACTCAGTTATTGTGTATCTGTTAACCTTTCGTATTTCTCCAGAGTCAATGTTTTTCCCGATGAATGGAAGGATGTCATTCTGCACCTTTGGCAGAAAATCCTTCTGCCGTCTTGGGCAACCCAGCAGAGACTGAATTCTTTATGAAGCTCTGCGAGGATGTGGATTTTAGAGATATGTATGGCCATTGTGTGTGATGTTTTCTCAAAAATACGCACGTGGATAAGCGGATAAAAGGACAGAATTTCATAGCGCAGACCGCTTAGGGTTTTTGGGCACTTTTTACATAAAAAGTGCGCGCCATTTTCAGTGCGGAAGAGCTGGTTCCAATTGTCCAGCCTTCAAAAATCTAAATTTTTGAACTTTAGCCAAATGAGCAGATAAAAAAAGGGTGCAACCCTTTTCTTGCTGCTGTTACTCCTGGTGCCGCCCTGTCTGAGATTTGGCAATTGCCACAGCTGGCGGCCTGTAATATGCCCAGGGGTAAAAAATAGGGCCGCCCTCCGTGGGTGGCCCTCTGTGTTTAGTAGTGCGTTATTTCAAGCGGTTTTTTGTCGGCTTCTGCTCTTAATCTATTTATATACTTAAGCGTGCCCCATTCGCTGAAAAAGTCCGGCTCGTCTGCTTTGTGGTATCTTCTTTTGGCGTCTATTCTCACCCTGCCTTTATGCCCTTGATGTACCTTTGTTATTATCCATTCCCCTGAGGTAATGGCGTCTTTTAATGTTGTTTTTCTCATTGTTAAATCCTCCTACTTTATAAAAATTATCTTCTGAATACAAATCCATCAAAAAAGTTGTAGTCTGCAATAAATAAATCACGTGCAAATGCGCTATAGTCAAAATAACGTTTGGCAAATTCTGGTATATCGCTATAGCACTCGTCAACGATATAATAGGCAAAATCTTCTTCGCTCTCAAATTCTCCGTTGTATGCTTCCAGAAAGTCCTCAAAAATTTCTTCCACGTCTTTACTGTTATATTCATACATTCCGATGTTGTCCAGATATACAGAGAACGCCGCAGCCTCTGTGTCGCTCAGTTCCTTAATCTTTGCCGCAAACTCAAAAACTTTCTCGTCAATCCAGCTTTCGCATATCATTGCGCTTGGGATGTTCTCCCAGTCCTGAAACATAAATTCTGCGTCTGCCTCGTCACTGTGTAGCTCTTTGCAAGCCTGCAAAAACTCCGTTTTGCTCTCATAGTCTGAAATGTTGAGCCACTGCCCAGCGATTGAACCGCTTGAGTATTTTCCAAATGTACCTACATAAATACTGCTATTTGTGAAGTTTGAAGCTGCTTTCATGATATCTAATTTTTTAAGTTATTTTTTTGATTTTTTATGC
>CALCHD010000150.1 GCA_937901105.1 uncultured Bacteroidales bacterium
CATTGAGCAAGAACAATGTGAACATCATCCTCATCACCCAGGCATCATCAGTACACACTATGTGCATTGCAATTGCAGAAGAGGATGCAGACAAGGCAAAGAAGGCGGCAGACGAACTGTTCGCATACGAAATATCTCTTGGCAAGGTAGACCCGCTGAAAGTGGAGAAAGGGTTCTCCATAATCTCTCTTGTAGGTGACGACATGAAGAACCAGAGCGGCGCCAGCGGAAAAATGTTTGAGGCCCTTGGAAGAGAGGGAATCAATATCCGCGCAATTGCACAGGGTTCATCAGAGAAGAACGTTTCAGCGGTACTTCATACCCAGGACGTGAACGATGCCATAAGGGCCATCCATACAGAATTCTTCGGCAATTCCGACAACAGGGTAAACCTTTTCATTGCCGGTTACGGCACTGTATCAAAGGCACTTGTAGATATCATATTTGCACAGCGCAAATCTATTAAGGAGAGGCTCGGCAAGGAGATTGTAATCTGCGGAATCTGCAACAGCAGGAACTACATCATCAGCCGCAACGGCATAGAGCCGGGATTCAACCTTGCAGAGGGTGAGCAGAACACAGACAACGCATATATTTCGCAGATCTGCAACATGAAGTTAAGCAACTCAATCTTTGCAGACTGCACCGCAAACCGCAACATTGCTTCACTGTATGTAGACCTGTTCCGACACAAGTTCTCTGTAGTGGCATGCAACAAGATTGCCAACTCCCTTTCATACGAGTCCTACAGGGAACTTTTTGCAACAGCAAGAATGGAGAAGGTACAGTACAAGTACGAAACCACAGTGTGTGCGGCACTTCCTGTCCTTGAGACCATCCTGCAGCTTGTGAACTGCGGAGACTCCATAAAGAAGATGGAGGGAATACTGTCGGGAACATTGAACTTCCTTTTCAGCAATTATAACGGAGAAAAATCTTTTGCAACCCTTGTAAAAGAGGCGGCTGAAAAAGGATATGCAGAGCCCGATCCAAGACTTGACCTTGCAGGAACAGATGTTTTCCGCAAATTCCTAATCTCTTCCCGACAGGCAGGCTTTGCCATTGACACCCAGGATGTGGACTTCCAGGGATTCATTCCGGAGGATATCATGTGCAAGGAAGAGACCCATTTCCCTTCCTATGCAGAGAAGTTCTACGCAGCCCTTGAGGCATACGAGCCGCAGCTTAAGGCACAGTATACCCAGGCAGCGGAGCGCGGAGAGAAATTGAGGTTCATTGCAGCTATGGATGCAACCCGTACGCAGGAGAGCGGCAAGCCTTCATGTACAATCTCCCTAAAGAGCATTGGCAAGGAGCATCCTTTCTATACTTTGGAAGGTACAGACAACGCCGTTATCATTGAGAGTGAATATTACCCTAACGGGATAGTGATTAAAGGTGCCGGAGCAGGTGCGAAACAGACTGCAGGCGGCGTATTGAATGACATTTTGAGCATATAGGATATTATGAAAGTAGCAGTAGTAGGTGCCACCGGACTGGTTGGCAGAAATATGTTGAGAGTGTTGCAGGAGAGGAATTTTCCTGTTACAGAACTTATCCCGGTAGCTTCTGAGAGGTCGCTGGGAAGCAAAGTTGAATTTAACGGCAAGGAATATGCTGTATGTACACCGCAACAGGCTGTCGGGATGAAGCCGGCAATAGCCCTTTTTTCTGCAGGCAGCGGTGTTTCAAAGGAGTGGGCTCCAAAATTTGCTGAAGCCGGCACATATGTGATTGACAACTCTGCATGCTGGAGGATGGACCCCACCAAGAAACTGGTGATTCCGGAGATTAACAGCGATGTGATTGAGGAGGGTGACCGCATCATTGCAAACCCCAACTGTTCAACCATACAGATGCTCATTGCGATTGCAGGCCTCCATAAGAGGTTTACAATAAAAAGGATTGTGGTTTCAACCTACCAGTGCATCACCGGAACAGGCAAAAAGGCTGTAGACCAGATGAGTGCAGAGAGAGAAGGTGTTGAACCAACCACATTTGCATACCCATATCAGATAGACCTGAACCTCCTCCCACACATTGATGTTTTCCTTGAGAACGGCTACACCAAGGAGGAGATGAAAATGGTGAACGAGACCCACAAGATCATGAGGGACGAGACCATAAGGGTATCCCCTACCACCGTGAGGGTTCCGGTTCTTGGAGGACATGCGGAGTCCATCAACCTTGAGTTTGCAAAACCTTTTGAGATGGAGGAGATTTTTGAGACATTGAGGAATACTGCCGGAGTGGTTGTGCAGGATGCAGTAAAGCTTGAGGACGGGGCGCAGCCTTCTGCAATAGGTTCAACTGAGAATCTGCCTTATCCAATGCCACTGTTCACAAAGGACAAGGACGAGGTGTTCGTTGGAAGGGTAAGAAGAGACCCTTCACTGGAGAACGGAATAAATCTCTGGTGCGTAGCCGACAATTTGAGGAAAGGGGCCGCTACAAATGCGGTGCAGATAGCAGAACTATTAGTACAGAGGGGGTTGGTTTAACCCCCTTTTTTTTGTACTTTTGCACAATATGCACAAATGCGTACCTGAAAAGATGAGTGAGCTTACAGAAAACCAGATTAAGTTCTCTGACTATACAGAGGCAGATTTTGAAACCCTGAGCTGGAATGAGCATATCAGGAGAAGATCCGGTATGTACATAGGCAAATTGGGAGACGGCTCTTCTCCCGACGACGGATTGTATATCCTCTTCAAGGAGATTGTAGACAACGCCATTGACGAGTTCATCATGGGACACGGCAAGAGTGTGAAGATGTCTATAGACAATGAGAATCTGGTTACAGTAAGGGACCACGGACGAGGCATCCCTCTTGGCAAGCTGGTTGATGCGGTGAGCAAGATGAATACCGGTGCAAAATACGGCAGCAACGCCTTTTCAAAATCTGTAGGTCTGAACGGTGTTGGTACAAAGGCGGTAAATGCCACATCATCTTATTTTTACATCCAGTCTTACCGTGACGGCGAGAGCGCATGGGCCCAGTTCTCACAGGGAAACCTTGTTGATTCAGGAACATGCACCACCACCGAGAAGAACGGAACACTTGTAAAATACATAGCAGACCCGGAGCTTTACGGAAACTACAAATACAACTTTGAGTTCATTGAGACAATGCTCAAGAACTACTCTTACCTGAATACAGGCCTTTCGCTCAACTTCAACGGTACAGAGTTCAAGTCAAAGAACGGTCTGCTGGACCTTATCAACGACTCTCTTTCAGAGACTCCCCTATATGAGCCTATCCACCTCCAGGGAAAGGATATTGAGGTTACAATCACACACGGTACCGAGAACGGCGAGAACATAAGCTCTTTTGTGAACGGACAGAATACCATTCACGGAGGAACCCACCTTGCTGCGTTCCGTGAGGGCGTTGCCAAGACAATCAAGGACTTCTTCAAGAAGGATTTTGACCCTAAAGATGTAAGGCAGTCTATAGTTGGAGCAATAAGCATAAAGGTTGTAGAGCCTAACTTCTCCAACCAGACAAAGACCTACTTGAGTTCAAAGGAGGTGGAGCCAAACGGCCAAAGCATAAGGAACTTCATTGTTGAGTTCCTTTCTTCAGAGCTTGACAACTACCTTCACAAGAACCCTGCACAGGCAGATGCCATCCTCAAGAAAGTTCTTGCAAATGAGAAAGAAAGGAAGGCCATATCGGGAATACAGAAACTTGCCAGGGAGAGGGCAAAGAAGGCGAGCCTGAACAACAAGAAATTGAGGGACTGCCGTATCCACTACGGAGACAAGGACCCTAAAAACCAGGATACCATGCTCTTCATAACCGAGGGTGACTCTGCAAGCGGTTCAATTACAAAGAGCCGCGATGTGAACACCCAGGCGGTATTCTCTTTGCGCGGTAAGCCTTTCAACTGCTATGACTGCACAAAGGAGATAGTATACAAAAATGAGGAGTTCAACCTTCTGCAGGCTGCCCTCAACATTGAGGACGACCTGGAGAATCTCCGATACAACAAGATTGTGGTTGCAA
>CALCHD010000151.1 GCA_937901105.1 uncultured Bacteroidales bacterium
TTCTAATGAACATTTAAAAATATATTTGACCATGGAAAAGAAAATCGTAGCAAGTGCCAAAGCACCTAAAGCTGTTGGAACATACAGCCAGGCTGTAATTGCAGGCAACACCATTTATGTATCAGGCCAGCTTCCTATTGACGCAACAACCGGAGAGTTTGTTCCGGGCGGCATTGAGGAGCAGCTTCACCAGGTATTCAAGAACCTTCAGTACGTTCTTGAGGAGGGAGGATACTCTTTTGCCGATGTAGTGAAGACCACTGTACTTCTTTCAGACCTTGCTAATTTTGCAAAATTGAACGAGGTATATGCAATGTACTTCAGCGAGCCATATCCTGCACGTGTTGCTTATCAGGTTGCAGCACTTCCTAAAGGAGCATTGGTTGAGATTGACGTGGTTGCAGTGAAATAATTGCGCAAAACTCTGCCAAAAACAGCAATAAATGGGCTAAAAGGAAACTTTTGCCCATTTATTTTTGTTTATACGAAAATAGGTTTTAACTTTGTGATGCTTCAGAAAATCTGCTGGAGCGTTCCCGTAAAAACATATTCCCGTATATTCATACCTAATTATATTATATGTACGACATAATGCAATTGAGCAATAAAAGTTTGGAAGAACTTTATGTTATTGCTGAAAATTTGAATGTAAAACGAGTAAAGTCCTATTCAAAGGATGAACTTGTGTACAAAATTCTGGACGAGCAGGCTATCCAGGGAGTGAACAGACCAATCCAGAAGAAAAAAAGGGACAGAATTGTAAATCCGAAACTTGCAAAAGTTGATATTCCCGGCAATTCAGATAAAGCAGAGGCACCTGCAGCAGTACCTGTAGAACAGACATCTGCAGCCCCTGCCCCACAGGCAGCACCGCAGAAAGAGGGTGAGAAAGTTGAGAAGAAAGAGGGACAGAGCCAGGAGAGAGGAAAACGGACAAGACAAAGGATACAGAAACCTGAAAGCAAAGAGTCAAAACCGTTAGAGGAGGCAGCTCCAGTAAAAGAGGAGACTCCAGCTCCGGAACAGGCTCCTGCTACACAACCTGCAGCCGAGACCGAAACCGCCAATGAAGAACGTTCTCAAAACGGAGGTGAAAAGGCCAATAAGAAACGTGGAAGAAAACGCAAAGGCCCACAGGAGAACAGGCAGGAAAACAGCCATGAGGCAGAGACTGCAGAGACTGTAAATGAAAATGAATCTGCAGAGGCTGTACAGGCAATGGAAGGAGAGCCTGTTGAGGCAACAGAGGCAACAGAGGCTGCAGAGATTCAGAAGGAGAAAGAAGATAACAACATTCATAAAAAACAGCCTAAAATTGAATTTGAAGGCATAGTAAAGGCAAGCGGCGTGCTTGAGATCATGCCAGACGGATACGGTTTCTTGAGATCTTCTGACTACAATTACCTGAACTCTCCAGATGACATCTACGTATCCCAATCACAGATCAAGCTGTTCGGCCTCAAGACCGGTGATACGCTTTTTGGAGAGATAAGGCCACCTAGAGAGGGAGACAAATACTTCCCGCTAGTAAAGGTAGACCAGATTAACGGCAGAAGTCCGGAGTTCATCAGAGACCGTGTACCGTTCGACTTCCTTACACCTCTTTTCCCTAATGAGAAATTTGAGCTTCTTGCAAACGGCCACAATAACCTTTCTTGCCGTATTGTAGATATGTTCACCCCTATTGGAAAGGGACAGCGAGGACTTATTGTAGCGCAGCCTAAAACCGGTAAGACAATGCTCCTTAAAGAGATTGCAAACGCCATAGCAGACAACCACCCTGAAGTATACATGATTGTACTGCTTATTGACGAGCGTCCGGAGGAGGTTACAGACATGGCCCGCAGCGTAAAGGCAGAGGTTATTGCATCTACATTCGACGAGCCTGCAGAGAGGCACGTAAAAGTTGCCAACATCGTATTGGAGAAAGCCAAAAGACTTGTAGAGTGCGGACATGACGTAGTAATCCTATTGGATTCAATCACCCGCCTTGCAAGAGCATTCAATACAGTTCAGCCTGCTTCAGGAAAAGTATTGAGCGGTGGTGTTGATGCAAATGCACTGCACAAGCCAAAACGTTTCTTTGGAGCTGCACGTAACGTTGAAAACGGCGGTTCACTTACAATCCTTGCAACAGCCCTTACAGAGACGGGATCAAAGATGGATGAGGTTATCTTTGAGGAGTTCAAGGGTACCGGCAACATGGAGCTCCAGCTAGACAGAAAGCTCGCAAACAAACGTATCTTCCCTGCTGTAGATGTAACATTGAGCTCAACCAGACGAGACGACCTTCTATACAAGCCAGAAGACACCAACCGCATCTGGATATTGAGAAACCACCTTGCCGACATGACCAGCATAGAGGCAATGGAATTCATGAAAGAGCGTCTTCAGGGCACAACCAGCAACGAAGAGTTCTTCAAATCAATGAATGGCTAATCAGCAAAATAAGATAAACAAAAAAAGAGTGATCCAATGGTCACTCTTTTTTAATTTATATCTATCGGGAAGATATTACTTCAATTTTGCAACAACTGTCTCGCAAGCTCTGGTCTTGTCACCAATCTTAACATTTAGCTCAGTTCCCAAAGGCAAGAAAAGATCCATCCTTGAGCCGAACTTGATAAAGCCTACCTGTGAGCACTGTGCTGCGTTGTCACCCTCTTTTGCATAGCAGACAATTCTTCTGGCAATGTAGCCTGCAATCTGCCTGAACAGGATCTTAGCACCCGAAGCGGTCTCAACGGCAATGCTGGTACGTTCATTGAGTTCAGAAGCTTTAGGGTATGCAGCAACAATATATGCACCCTGATGGTGTTTGCTGTAAAGCACTTTACCTCCAACAGGATAGTAGTTCACGTGCACGTTGAACACACTCATGAAGATTGAAACCTGAAGGCACTTCTCCTTAAGGTACTCATTCTCCTCCACCTCCTGGATAAGCACCACTTTACCGTCGCATGGGGCAACTACAAGATCCTTGTCAACAACATGTGTCCTTTTAGGGACCCTGAAGAAGCGGACAACAAAAGTGAATATCACCAATGCCGCAAAGCAGATGATTTGGGTAAAGAGACCCCATCCCAAAAGATAATAACACCCAAGAACTACAGCTGACGCAATGATAAATGCAACTGCAATGATGTTATACCCCTCTTTATGAATTTTCATAAAATGTCGTTTATAGTTTTTCGTTTAGGCTGCAAAAAATATAATGTAGATTATGGCTACAGGAAATGCAAGCAATGCACCGTCAAACCTGTCGAGCATACCGCCGTGTCCCGGCATTATGCTGCCTGAATCCTTCACCCCAAAATTACGTTTGAGCTGTGACTCCACCAAATCTCCCAATACTCCAAAGATACAAATTATAATTCCAACTGCAATAGCATCAAACAAAGAAAGTTCCAGAAGCCCTGTATACCTCAATGCCACTGCACCTGCAACTGAAATCACTTCCAGTTCTGAACTTTTTGTCGCGCCCCCGGATGCAATCGGCAAGATCGTCTCTTTGGAT
>CALCHD010000152.1 GCA_937901105.1 uncultured Bacteroidales bacterium
GATAATAAGCGCACACAAGGTAAGTGCAGCTCCATACCCCATTGCCAGGTAAAATGAAGAGGTAATTGATATTGCAATTATGGCTATCAGATACTTGAACACCATCATGAACAGAAGCGGACCTCTGGCAAACTTCTGGTCCTGCCAAATCTTGTCAAATGCACCGTCGCTGTCCTTTCTCTTAAGCAGCCCCCACAAGAAAGGGAGCATTGCAATAAGGTTCAGAAGGAATGACAATATCCTCACATGGCGCTGCTCTCCAAAAAAGTCTACAATCACAGGATATATTACCTGTGTAAAGAAAATGTTTACAAACAGCAGCCATCCTATGTATATGAAAAGCCTCATTGCATAGGATTTGAGAAGCTTGTTCCACTCTCCCTCCTTATCAAGTGTCTTCCTGCCTGTTCCCAGCCTTTCAATAACTGTCCTCCACTGCGGCTTAACATTATTGTATATCAAATTATAAAGCGGCTCACCCAACTTTATCCAATACGGCGTTACAAAA
The DNA here is from genome assembly GCA_937901105.1 of uncultured Bacteroidales bacterium. Lineage (GTDB taxonomy): Bacteria > Bacteroidota > Bacteroidia > Bacteroidales > UBA932 > Egerieousia. The sequence goes on from CALCHD010000152.1 coordinate 509, forward strand.
GTTGTAACTATGGAAACAGTAACAATCACAGGATACAGGTGCTCCGGAAGCACCTTATGGTCAAGCCCCATCTGCACTATGATGAAAGAGAACTCACCAATCTGGCAAAGGCATATTCCCGACAGTATTGCATTTTTCAGTGTCTGCCCGGAGAAAAGCAGGCCCAACGTGGCAGCCAAAGGCTTTGTAATGACAATCACCACAGATATCAGGAGAATCTGCTGCCAATAATTTATGATGGCAGAAGGGTCAACCATCATACCCACAGATACAAAGAATATTGCTCCAAAGAAATCCTTAATGGGCTTGGTCAGCTTCACAATCTTCTCGCTGTGCATTGTGCCGCTTAAGATAGATCCCATTACAAATGCCCCCAAAGCCTCCGAAATTCCAGCCTTGATTGTAATCACTACCATCATGAAGCACAGTCCCAGAGAAACTACAATAAGGGTCTCACCAGTAAGATATTCTTTTATTTTCCTGAAAATTGAAGGGATAAAATAGATTCCGCCAGTAAACCATAGAAGCAGGAACAGCGCCAGATGGGTTATATTGTCGGCAAGCTCTATCCCGTCAAACCCCTTGCTCAAAGCCAGGGCCGGAAGAAGCACAAGGATAAGGATAGCTACCATATCCTCCACTACCAGAGCTCCAAAAACCATCTGCGTAAACTTCTTGTTCTTCACCCCCATATCATCAAAGGC
>CALCHD010000153.1 GCA_937901105.1 uncultured Bacteroidales bacterium
AACTACATAAAGTTTCTTGTTTGAAAGCTCATCCTGAGCAATTTTCTTAAGCTCAGCCCAAGCCTCTTTGGTTACAGGCTTGTTATCATTCTTGTACTCCTCAGAAGTCCACCAGATAGTGTCCTTTGAAGTCTCATCCATTACAAAGAATTTATCTTTAGGAGAACGGCCGGTGTAAACACCTGTCATAACGTTCACAGCACCAAGCTCAGTTACCTGACCTACCTCAAATCCCTCCAGACCAGGTTTGGTCTCCTCTGCGTATAGTACCTCGTAAGATGGGTTGTAAAGAACCTCAGTTGCGCCGGTAATACCGTACTTGCTCAAATCAATTGTTGACATAAATCTAATTATTTATAGGTTTTTATTATTTACAGTGGCAAATATAATCAAAATAGCTTTAACTGCCGCTATAGATACTATCAAATATTTTGCCAAAAAAGTTGTAATTTTGTTTTAATGAATTTATGGCAATGATTAAAGGGATTCTGAAACAATATTGGGGGTATGATTCTTTCAGGCCAATGCAGGAAGATATAATAAAGTCTGCATTGCAAAAGAAAGATACTCTGGCACTTATGCCTACAGGTGGAGGAAAGTCGGTATGCTTTCAGGTCCCTGCAATGGCAACTGACGGAATATGTCTGGTAGTATCACCTCTAATTGCCCTTATCAAGGACCAGGTACAGAATCTCAACAGCAGGGGAATCAAGGCTCTTGCAGTATACTCCGGTATGACATACCAGCAGATTGACATAACGCTGGACAATGCAATATACGGAGATTTCAAGTTTCTCTATGTATCACCTGAAAGGCTGCAGACACAACTCTTCAAGGAGAGGGTGCGGAGGATGCAGATAAGCTACCTTGTGGTAGATGAAGCGCACTGCATATCGCAATGGGGCTACGATTTCAGACCTGCATACCTGGAAATCAAGGAGATAAAAAGCATAATAGGGTATGTTCCAACCATAGCGCTCACTGCAACGGCAACCAAATCTGTTGCGGAGGATATTATGAGGATCCTTAATTTTGCGGAACCCAACATAATATCGTCGGGATTCGAAAGGAAAAACCTCTCATATGTGGTGAGGAATGTGGATGACAAGTTCGGGAACATGCTCAAAGTGTGCAATGGAGTTCCAGGAACCGGAATAATCTATGTCAGAGAAAGGAAGAGGTGCGAGGAAATATCCTCTTTTTTGCGACAAAATGGCATAACAGCCGACTTTTATCACGCAGGATTGAGCAAGGAGCTCCGCAATGCCAAGCAGGATGCCTGGAAGAATGATGAAATCAGGGTGATAGTAGCAACCAATGCCTTTGGAATGGGCATTGACAAGCCGGATGTGAGGTTTGTTGTACACTACGATCTTCCCGACAGCCTTGAAGCATATTTCCAGGAAGCGGGACGTGCCGGCAGGGACGGCAAACGCTCTTACGCAACTTTATTGTGGAACAGCACCGACATCTCCCGTCTCCGCCAGATTCATACCATATCATTTCCAGATATACAATACATTAAGGATATATATCAGAAGGTATTCATCTACCTTAACATACCGTACGAGGAGGGTAGGGACAGCGTAAGCAAATTCAACCTTATAGAGTTCTCAAAGAAATTCTCGCTGAACTCCGTATCTGCTTTTTACGCAATCAAATATCTTGAACAGGAGGGATATTGGGAGCTTACAGATGAACTTGACAATCCGTCAAAGATAATGTTCACCGTAGGGCGCGATGAACTGTACAAGGTACAGATAGACAACCCTGAACTTGACAAATTCATCAAATCTGTATTAAGGATATACACAGCACTCTTCTCAAGGATAACTCCAATTGACGAGGAGTATATTGCACGCTGTACAATGGATTCTGTAATGGGTGTGAAGGAGAAGCTGAAACAGCTGTCAAGGCTCCATATCATAAAATATATTCCAAGGGTAAGGACTCCGCTCATTATCATGAACACAGAGCGTCTGGTTGAATCCAACCTGTATATTTCCCAAAAAAGATACGAAGAGAGAAAGGGGATGTTCCAGAAAAGGATAGAGAGCATGATCTCATATGTAAAGGAGACAGGAGAGTGCCGCAGCCGCATGCTTATAGACTATTTTGGCCAGCCAGCAGAGAGTGACTGCGGAATTTGTGATGTATGCCTTAAAAACAAGAACCTGGGCAACATAAGGCAGCGCAAAAATGAAGTTCAGCAGCATATACTCAAGATGCTTGAGGCAAACAGCGGAGCCATGAAGCTCGCAGCACTCGAAACAGCTGCAGCAGACCAGTACAGCTTTTATCTCACAGTATTGAGAGAGATGATTGACAGTGGAACAGTTGCGCATACAGCAGACGAGATAAAAAAAATGTAGCGCAAGAAGATGCGCTACATCAAATTGTTCAATTGCCTTATATAATCCTGAATTTTCTCCTGCTCATCATCTGTCAGATCTCTTCTTCCAAAAAGTTTCAGTCTGCCTCTTTTCCAGATGCCTGTAACAATCTTGCCTGAAGCCTTTACAAGATATCCCTCTCCATGCCTTCTGTTCTTCTTGTAAAACCCTATGTAATATTCATACTTTATAACATCGGAAATAGAAGAGTCATCAATAATGCGTTCTATTCCAAAACCATTTCTCTTGAAAGTAGGCTTGTTTTTGTCCTGAAGATACTCACCCAAATAGATTCCTTTGGTATGGGTAAAAATTGAAGTTGAATCTGTAATTTCACCTAAAAGGTAAAGTTTATTATAATACATCCCTTTAGGAGAACCGGGCTCATGCGGCTTTTCCAGTTTTTCAAGACGGTATAAAACTTTAGAATAATCACTTGTCAAATTACCCAAAACTCTGACTGCCCCAAGCAATGAGTTTGCCTTACGCGTTGCTGAATCACCATAATATCCACCCGTTTGGGCGTTCACCAAAACAGGCAGAAGCAACATTAAAAGTAATATGCAATATTTCCTTATCATATCAGATCATATTTTTCAGCTGTCTCATAAAATCATTTACCTTCTCCACTTCTTCAGGTGTAGGTTCAGCTTTAGTACCTACACAAATACGTCCTTTTTTCCACACCGCTTTTACAATCTTGCCATTGCTTCTTACAACAAACCCCTCACCATGTCTCTTGTTCTTTCTGTAAAAACCTATATAATACTCATAAACGACTTCTTTAGAGTTTGAAA
>CALCHD010000154.1 GCA_937901105.1 uncultured Bacteroidales bacterium
AGATGCTGGGCGCCGGCAATTCCGAGGAAACCGTCCGGGATTGTAACCGCAAGCTCATCGCCCTGTCCATCGCTTCCGGTCTGTTCTTCGGCAGCCTGATGGCCTGTTTCTCCGGAATTTTCCCCAGAATCTACAACACCAGCGACAGCGTTCGGCATTTGGCCACCTGTCTCATCTGCATCAGCGCCAGCGCCATGCCCTTCAATTCCTACACCAACGCCACCTATTTCACCCTTCGCTCCGGCGGTCAAACCTTTGTCACCTTCCTGTTTGACAGCTGTTTTGTATGGACCGTCTGCGTTCCCCTGGCTTTCTGTCTGAGCCGGTTTACGGGCCTGTCCATCCTTCCTCTGTACGCCATCTGCATTTATACGGACCTTGTAAAATGCGTTCTGGGCGCGTTTATGATCCGTCAGGGCAAATGGATCCAAAATCTGACTGTATAACAAAAAACTGCTCCCCAATCGGGGAGCAGTTTTTATTTGATGGTCTCGCTGTTGTTCAGCACCAGGGTGCTGTACAGGAACAGTACATCCTGGCCGGCAAACTCCAGAGCGACCCTTCATTCAACGGGGATAAACTGCAGATGGCACTCCACAAGGCCATCCTCCGTCTTCCCGACAAACAAAGGGCTGTCTTCAGCCTCCGCTACTTCCAGGAACTCAAATACGAAGAAATAGCTGAAATCATGGAAACATCCGTAGGCTCCCTAAAGGCATCCTACCACCATGCATACAAAAAAATAAAGGAAGAACTGCAAGAACAGTTTGCAGATTAAACCTTTTGGAATTACAGCAGTCTAAAGGACAGGAGGACAAGAATATGAAAGATAAAAACAACACAGAAGATATCCTTGGCAGAAGTTTACTTAAGGAAAACCCTTTTGGAGTACCTGCAGGATACTTTGCAGCAATGCAGGAAGAGGTTATGCAGAAAATCTCTCCAACTGCTGCCATGGAGCCACAGGAAGAGGCTCCTGCTGCACCTGCCACCTTCATCACCTACTTCAAGCCTACCCTCTCGCTTGCAGCTGTATTTGCCATAGTATTTGGAATGGGCTGGAGCGTAATGAAAGTGACCGAAATCTTTGCTCCGGAAGTTCCGCTTGCACAAACAGAAGATACCCCGCTTACAGATGAAGAGGAAATTATCTCAATCCTCAACATCCCTGTAGAGGGCATCTATATGGCCGGTGCAACCGACGCGGAAGAAGAAAATCCTGCATCCACTGCCATCAGCGAGGAGATGATAGAGCAGTATCTGATAGACAGCGGATACCCTCTTACTGCAATAGCAACACTTGAATAACCAAACTGAACAGATATGAAAAGAACAATACTCACACTCCTGCTTGCATTGGTTGCAACCATTGGAACATACGCCCAGCACGGGCCGCATGCAGGTGAGAAAAAGTATCCTACACACGAGGAGATCTTGAGCCAGAAGATAGCATTCTTTACCCAGGAACTCGACCTTACCCCAGAGGAGGCACAGCAGTTCTGGCCAGTATACAATGCCGGATGGAAGAAAGCAGAAACTGTAAGAAGGGAGATCCGCCACACTCTCAAAGAGATAAACGCAGCCCTCAAACAGGAGCCCGCCGCTTCCGATGCACAGATAAACGCCCTAATGGAGAAATACTTCAAGGCACAGCAAACAGAGGCCCAGATCCAGGCAGAAACCTACGCCGAGGTGTCAAAGGTGCTGCCGGTTGCAAAAGCTGCAAAAGCCTGCACCCTTGAGGAGAAATTCAGGGTGATGCTCATAAAGCAATTGAGAAAATAAAAACGTTGTCATGCCATAGACACGCCAAGAGGGTGATTCAAAACTTTTGAGCCACCCTCTTGTTTATTGGATATATCTATCGGGAAACAAACTCCAGAATTTCCCTTTCCAGTGCCGGAAGGCCGCCTGGGTAGATGGAGGCTACGATATCTGAAACCTTGCTGTTGACCGGGCGTTTTTGCAGTTGTGAAATGAGGGTGTTTCTCTGCTCCACGGAAAGATTCTCCAACAGCACGGTTACAGTTACATGGGCCAGGGAGTAGCAGGTCTGGCCTTCATTCCTATGCATCTCCATAAATTCCTTTTGGGTAAGGTTAAGGAATTTCTCAACGTTAAGGTCGCCAAGCATTATGAGGGTCTTCACTTTCCCTTTGTTGGCATGAGGGAACTCGCTCACTACGCCGCTACGCTTTAATTTCAGGCATTCAAAATGCTCCGCAAGCCCTTCGTTCAGCCAGATTGGAGGGTACGTTGCCCCTTTGAACAGCATCCTTGTGTAATGATGGCTCAATTCATGATATATGATTGTAAGGGCCTCGTCGGTTCCGTGCTCTATTCCCAGCAGCACTGCCAGTTTCTTTTTGGGGATATATACGGCAGCAAGGCCTCCGCCCATGGTTTTGTCGTGCGGCTGTTCAATATAGTTGGGATTGTCGGGATAAAGGCTCCTCAT
>CALCHD010000155.1 GCA_937901105.1 uncultured Bacteroidales bacterium
CCACTCCTCTACAGGAGGAACACCCTGTACTCCCGACAAATATCTGCTCCAAGGCTCCACATCAGATTTGTAGAAAGCATCAGCACATGGCCTAACCTGGAAGATAACAGCATTGCAACCTGCAGTCTGCATAGAATCCAGAACCTCCACAAACATATCCTGAACCTCCTGGCGGCTCATATCCTTAATTTTGGTATTGCCCACAATGTGAATCCATCCGCCTCTGAACTCTCTTCCTGTATTGTCCTGGACTTCAGCCGAACAACCTTGCAAAGCTCCTGAAACAAGAGCTGCCAAAATAATCACAAACAGTTTTTTCATATCATCAAGTTTTTAGAATTCAACACCCATTGCCTTGCAGATCTTCTTTGGAATATCTGTATTGTCCTGCCTTCCGGCAAACATCCCGCTCCCGGCTCCTACAGCAAAAACAGGAACAGCTCCGCCAGTGTGCGATGCAGTTGTCCAGCCTATCTGCGCAACTATAGAAAGCGAGTCTTTTGAAATGCCGTTCATATAGTTTGAAACATCCGTGCCTTCTGTTGCCGCCTGTCCTGCCGGCCTAACCACAGAAAGGTCATATGCATAACCCTTTTCCCTTCCAAGTGTAACGCCACCTGTCTCATGGTCTGCTGTCACTACAATAAGGGTCTCCTGCGGATGCTTCTTGTAGAACTCATAAGCAACTGCAATTGCCTGGTCAAAGTCAAGCATCTCAAAGATGGTTCCGGCCAAATCATTTGAATGGGCAGCCCAGTCTATTTTGCCGCCCTCAACCATAAGGAAGAAACCTTTGCTATTATCAAGGAAATCAATGGCACTCTCAACAACTTCGGGAAGCGTAAGGTCCCCTTCAACTCTCTCTGAAACATAAGGAAGGTCATTATTTCTCTTCTCCTTCTGCTGGAATAGGATCATCTTCTCTGCCCCATCCTTCACCTTTGCATACTCCTCTACTCCGTATGCAATAGAGTAACCGTTTTCAGCGGCAAGATCATATAGGGATTTCTCTGCCTCCCTCTTGTCTTGCGCTCCATAGAAGCCGCCCCCGCCAAAGAACTCAAAACCTGAAACAGCCAACTGCTCACCAATGCCATAATAATCACTTCTGGCAGTAGAGTTTGCATAGAAAGAACCAGGAGTTGCATGATCTATAGTAACTGATGTAGTAACACCAACTGGAAAACCAGCATTATGAATCTTATATGATATTGCAGTAAGATTTGAGCTATCAGGAGCTGTACCCAACATGCCGTTGTTTGTTTGGGTGCCGGTAGCCAGAGCAGTGCCTGCAGCTGAAGAGCAGGTGATGTACTTGTTGGCAGAATAGGATGTAGCCATTCCCATTACAGGGAATTGGGTGAAGCAAAGGGGCGCGTTGCCAATCTTCCCTTCAACTGTGGCCTTATACCCCTCTGTAAGGGAAATGTGGGAGAACCCCATACCGTCTCCTATAAAATAAAATACATACTTTGCCTGCTTCTGTCCCGAGCAAGAAACAGCCATTATTGCGATTGCTGCAAAGAGCAGCAATTTATTGAAACATTTCATCATATTATTGAATTTTAGACAAACGCAAATATACAAAAAAAGGGTGGCAAACGCCACCCCTTTCTTGTTTATATTCAAACTCTACAGATTATCTTACCTGGTCTACAGTTCTAGCCGAGTACATAATCTTTAGAGCAGAACAACGTCTGAGCTCTTGTTTAACATCACTGATGATACCCATACGAACATTCTCGTCTGCTTTGATAACAGTTGTCATGAACGGACGGTCACCCTCACCCATAGCCTCACGCTCTACAGCAATGAAGTCACGGATATCTGAAACGTTTCTGAAAGAATCGTTCAACTGGATACGTGCGTCAGTACCATACTCTGCCTGTTTATCTTTAACAGGGGTACCAATATTGATGTATGAAGCCAAGTCTTTACGCTCCAATTTTGCTGTCTCTGATGCCTCTGGTAGTTTTACCATAACAAGCTTCTCACCCTCACGCATGGTAGTTGACACCATGAAGAAGAAGATAAGCATAAAGATAATATCAGAAGTAGAAGACATTGAGAAACTTGCAAGCTGTCTCTTACCTTTATTTCTAAATTTTGCCATCTCTATTACCTCCTAATTATCTTTTTTTAGAAACATCTTTAGGCTCTGCCTCTGAAATGGACTGAGGGATAGCCTCACGAACAATCTTCTGCTGATCTTTATCCAAGTCACGGTATTTAGAGCCAAAATTACTCATTGCAAAATCATCACGGATCTCGTTAAACGCTTTTACAATCTCATTCTGAACTTTAAGATAAGCGCTATAACTTGTACCACGGTCATTCTGCAAAGAAACAACACCTTTTGAAACGGCATACTGGCCAAATCCTTCGATGTCCTTCATCTCTTTCTCAGGAAGAGACTCACTATTGGCTGGGTTAAGGATGAACTCCTTGATTTTATCTTTAACCTGTGTTACATCCATAGGAGTACCACCAGCCAAAATTCTATCTTGTGCGTTAATTCTAACAACAACAATGTTTCTGCGGTTTACTTTGATATCCTGCTGTTTCTGATTCTCATCTGGCATAGGAGGAAGACGTCTGTCAAGACCTTTGTCAACATCCATTGTAGTAGCAACCAAGAAGAAGATAAGCAACAAGAACGCAATATCACCAGTTGATGTTGTATTTAACGCTGGAAGTGGTTTTGCCATATCTTTTTTACGGTTTTATTATTTACTAAACATACTTTTTAGACTACCTGCGATGATTGCGATAAATGATACAGCAATCAAAAGACCTGCAGCCATTACACCACCGTCGGTAAATTTCAAATCTGAAGCAGATGGCTCTACGCTGGTTGAAACACCCTCAAGTGGTGCCTCGCTAGAGAACAATACTGCTACAACAACTACTACTGCAAAGATGCCATAAGCAATCAATGAAGACTTCTGAACTTTCTTGCCTGATCTGAAGAAAAGAGGAAGTGCAATCATACTTACAAGAGCTATAGCTACAAGTACGTATGCCCAATTCAAGATTGTTGACACCATAGTCTCAGGAGTACCCATTGCATAGAAAGCAATGATAAGCACAGCTGAAACAGCTAGTAGTAAATAATATAAATATTTTACTAGTTTCATTTCAAATTATTTTTTTGCTTTTACTAAAATGTCGATCAATGATACTGAAGCATCCTCCATAGTGATAACTAGACCCTCAATTTTTGCAGTGATATAGTTGAAGAACACCTGAAGAATAAGAGCTACGATCAAACCGGCAACTGTAGTAATCAACGCAACTTTAATACCTGAAGCTACAACGATAGGTGAAATGTCACCAGCAGCCTGGATAGCATCAAATGCACCGATCATACCGATAACTGTACCCAAGAAACCAAGGTTTGGAGACATTGCGATGAACAATGACAACCAAGTAAGGCCAGTCTCAAGCTGAGCAGCCTGAACACCACCGTAAGAGATAACTGATTTCTCAACAGCCTCTAGACCCTGATCCATTCTGCTAAGACCCTGGTAGAAGATAGAAGCAACTGGACCACGAGTGTTGCGGCAAACCTCAAGAGCAGCCTCTACACCACCGTTAGCAAGAGCCTCCTCAACTTTAGCGATAAGTTTAGAAGTGTTGGTAGTTGAAAGTGAAAGGTAAATGATTCTCTCAATTGCAACTGCTAGACCAAGGATAAGACATAGAAGGATTGAAGCCATGAAGCCTACACCACCATCAATGAATTTAGCTTTGATCTGCTGGTAAACTGGTGCCTCAGATGAAGCGCCTGCTAGAAGCTCCTGAGCTGCAGCGTCATTAGTCTGAGCTACTACATCATTAGCAGCTAGAGCTACGAAGCCGATAACTGCCAAAAACATGAAAAATTTTTTCATAATTTTTTTTGAAATTTTTTAATTAAACAATGTATTTAAATAGTTATAGTTTTGTGTTCACACTATAATTTCCGCGCAATTTAGGTAAAAAAATCCAAACTACAGCAATTTTATTGTCCCTAAATTGTTATCTCACCCCTCAAATTGCTGTTTAACAACTCTTTAGCTTTAGATAAATCATTTGTCTGGCCCAGCACATAGAACATCTTTGCAAGTGCTGCCTCAATTGTACTGTCGTATCCGCTTATAACCCCCTCGTTCTTGAGTGCAATGCCGGTAGCGTATGCATCCATATCCACCTTGCCGGCCTGGCACTGTGTCACATTGAGCACCAGAAGCCCCCTGCGCACTGCATTCTTTATTCTCTCTGTGAACCACTCCGCCGTAGGGGCATTTCCGGAACCGAAAGTTTCAAGCACCACTCCTCTGATCCCTTCCATTCCCAGTATGGCATCCATAACCTCCGGAGTGATGCCCGGGAATATCCTCAACACCGCCACCCTTGTATCTAGGGCAGTTGATATCTTCAGAGGCTCTGAGAAGCTGTCGGGAACAAGAATATTGTTGGGATTGAACTTGATATGGATTCCCACATCGGCCAGGACAGGGAAGTTTGCAGACCTGAATGCCCTGAAGTTCTCTGCATTGTACTTGGTAGTACGGTTACCCCTGTAAAGATGCGCATCAAAATAGATGCACACCTCTGGCACTACGGGATTGCCGTTCTCATCAGAAGATGAAGCAATCTCTATAGAAGATATGAGGTTCTCCTTTCCGTCCGTACGGAGCATGCCAATGGGAAGCTGGCTTCCGGTAAGGACTACCGGCTTTGCCAAGTTTTCAAACATGAAACTTAACGCAGAGGCAGTGTATGACATTGTATCTGTACCATGAAGCACTACAAAGCCGTCATATCTGCTGTAGTTTTCCTGAATCATCCTGGCCGGGTCCATTCCCTTTTCTTCCAGATATTCAATCACTATCTGTTTCATATCAAATCCACCATGGTCACATGCTAATGCTATCATAATTTTTCCTCCTATAAAAAAATAAAAACGTTCCTGAAAAATATCTAGGAACTGTAATAGAATTTAACATGTTTCGATTTGAAACAAACGAATGTTGCGAAAAACTTGTAAAAGAATTTTCAAATTCTCCTGAATGGTTAGATTTATCGACAGATAATACCCAGTACGAAGTGTCGGTTCCCAACATTTCACTGGGCGGGGCTGCACCCTCGACCTGCACAAATGGCTGCGCCCTCTGTACACCTGCCAGATAAATTTCTTTCTGCAGATGTCAAGAAATTTATCTGTATAACAGAAAAAGCCC
>CALCHD010000156.1 GCA_937901105.1 uncultured Bacteroidales bacterium
TATTGATGATCCGTCGGGAGCAAGAATGTCTCCATACACCTCGGCGCCGCGTCCCTCTCCGTTTATACCCTTAATATAAATATGCGCCCTCTTGCCAGTTATATAATTGCCACTCTCCGGAAGGAACTGCACATCATATAAAGAGGCATTATCCTTGGTGCTTTTTTTCAAATAAGGATACTCCACGCCAATACGGGTATACTCCTCATCTCTCTTTATACCTTTATCCTGCATGGCCTTTACTTGCTTATCCTTCATAGGGTTTACAAGGGACAGCTCCTTATAGAACATATATTCTGCAGGGGAATTGAGCATCCAGTAGGTATATCCGCGCAGGATACCCTTGCCGGTAGAGTTCATCTCCGGCACTACAATATGGCCGCTGAATGAGTTGCCGCTGCGGCGCAGCTTCTGCCTTACAATAACCTCCGGCTCCGATTTGAAAGATTGGGTCCAGCTGGTAAAATCTGTATACAGCTGGTCGCTGATGAGTTCCACATAAATATAATTGGACTCCGGGAACTCACTGTTGTATGATGCGTTCTCCACATAACCGCTTACCCATATAGTATCGGTTGCAAAATAGGTATCCTTATCTGTATGCAGGTATACCTTTTCAGGTGAAAGAAGCTTTGTGTAGTTGTGGAATGATTCTGAATGTTTCTGCTGTCCGTATACAGAAACGGCAGATATTATAAGGGCAGCTGCAAGTGCTCCTATAAAATTTTGGATTTTTAAGCTAATTGTTCCCATATCTTTGGCTTTTTCACAAAGTTAACCCCCGAAAGGTTTTACATGCAAATTTTTCCCAGCCGATAACTAACTGATAATCATAGGGTGTTAAACTTTTTTTCTTATCTGTAAAGAGCTGAAGTTTAACATTGCCCAAAATATAGGATAAATATATAAAAAAAGGTGCGGCTAACCTACCAGCCACACCATTACATGATTGTCAAAAACTTCGTACTCAAGCTCAAACTCCTCTTCCGATCCGTCCTTATTAATGAAGGTTGCCTCAATGTCTCCCTCCTCTTTTGGATTGAACTTGTCTACCTCCATCTGTTTTGCAAAGTCTACACCGTGCTGGCTCATGCGTTTGTAGATTGCCTCTTTGGCGCACCAGTAGATTGCAAGCTGGAGGTTACGGTTCTTGTCCTGCAGGTCATCAATCTCATCCTCCGAAAGGGCCTTCTTCTCCACTGCAGAAAAATCCCTCTCTAAGCTCTCAATGTCAATTCCAACCTCTTCTGTAGGATGTGTAATGATAGCAACAAACCTGTTTGTATGGGTAATGCTGATATGAGTAAAGTCATTCTGGATAAACGGCGCGCCATTGTCATGATGGCCCAAATACACCTTATCTTCAAAAATCGTATTGAGCAGTGCTCTCACAGCAAGTTTCTCGCGCCTTCTCTGTACGCTTTTGGTGTAGTACAGCTCTTCCAGCTCCTCATTGGGGATAGAAATGATTTTCAGCAGCTCTTCCTCGCTTTCCGTGACTTCCCAAACGGATATCTCTGCTCCGTTCTTAAGTTCTTTTCTTAAATACAGACCCATATTATGTTTTTCTTATTTCCTATTCAGTTCTTCAAGTTCCTCAAAATCGCTCTCATCCACAATCTCACCCACAATCTCCTCAAGGATATCCTCCAGCGTTACAATGCCGTCAGTTCCGCCATATTCATCCACAACTACTGCAAGGTGCATCTTCTTGTTGCGGAACTCCTCCAGAAGATCATTGATTTTCTTGCTCTCCGGCACAAAATACGCATCCCTGATATGGTTTTTCCAGCTGAAGTCTTCAGCCATTCCGGCTATATATGGAAGCATGTCCTTTATATAAAGGAAACCTTTGATGTCATCCAAGTCCTCCTGATATACAGGCAGACGGGAGAACCCGCACTCACGGGCAATCTTTATCACCTCTTCGTTGGTAGAGTCTATATCTATTGCCACAACATCCACCCTGGGCTTCATGATTTTCTCCACACTTATTGTAGGGAGCTTAACAATGCCCTTGAGCATCTTCTTCTCCTGGCTTGTGGAAGGGGTTGCAATATCCACTGCCTCCGAGAGCTCCTCCAGCGTAACATCTCCCTTGCCGCCCATATTCTCCGAAAGCCTTGAAGTGAATTTTGACATCATCTTGTTGAACGGCCTGGTTACAGGGTACAGCGCAGAAATGGGGAATGCCATTGTCTTGGCAAACTGCACAGGGAAATGGGTTGCAATAATCTTTGGAAGCACCTCTCCGAATACAAGCAGGAAGAAGGTTACCAGGATTGTATTTACCAGAAACTCCACTACTGGAGAAGAGGAAAAGTCGAACAGCCTGCCCAACAGCATAGTGGACAAGAGTACGATAAGGATATTTACAACATTATTGGCCTGAAGGATAGTACCCAACAGATAATCGGGGTTGGAAAGGAGCCACAGCACCCTTTCACCCTTGGAATCGCCCTCCTGCTTAAGCGCATCCTTTTGTCCCGGAGTAAGTGAAAAGAAAGCCGCTTCACTTCCGGAAATAAGGGCCGAGCAGATGATCAGACCTAGTATTGAAAATGAGAGAACTAAAAGTTCTGCTGTAATGCTACTGGGAGGTTCCAAATTTTAAAATGTGTTGGTTTCGGGTGCAAAGATAATTATTTTTCTTTAACTGAATATTTTTCAAGCAAAAAGAGTGGATGATATTGCATTTTGGCCTCGCGAAGACCAAGGTCCCCTGCATCATCCTCCCTGTTTATATACTTTACAGAAAGCTGTTCACCCTCCTCTACAATGGAATTACGGAGGAACTCATTGGCTATTGCAGGATATGCCCCCACAATGTCACCATATGCTTTTTCAATATGCACCAGAAGAGTGTCGGAATTTGTCTTTTCGGCAATGGTAAATGCCACAACCTCTCCGTTTAGCCTCAACAGACCGCCCATTAGCCCCAACTGCTCAAAATTCTGCAGGGCATTCTTTACCGAACACGACTCGCTTGCCATTGAGGGGTCTTTTCCGCACCCGTATTTGGCACACCAGCTTATGCTCATTGCAGCACACTCCTTAAGGTTGTCCTTTCCAAGAGGTTCATAGCTCCACCCCTCCTGCCTTTTGAAACGTGAAACAAAGTTTCTCTTGCTTTGGAACTTCTTTCCCCTGAGGAATGTCAGGTCCTCTGCAGAGTAGATATAGTCAAAATAATCCCTGTTGGGTTCAAATGTGAACCTGTCGGGAAAAAGATTTTCAAGGATCTCCCTGTGGCCATTCTGCACAGATGCCATAAGGAAAGGATGTCCATTCTGGCGGGCATCCTCCATACAGGATTCCAGCACCCCCTTCAGTTCCTCAGCAGTTCCTCTTCCCGACGGAAAAAGATACATTGGCGCAGGGGCTCCATTAGGGAAGAACCGCACAACAAGGTAATCTCCCACCCTGCACACCCGTGAGTGCATGATGTCACGCCAGATGTACAGCACTGTAAAATTGAATTCAGTTGCCCGGTTATCCGAGTAACCGAGCAACTGGCGCATCCAATCCCTATCCTGTAAAGTTATCTCCTTGAATTCCATAATCTATAGTTCAAGCCACTCTTTCAGTGTTGCAATCGCCTCCTGTTTCATAAGCTCCGGCAAAGTGGAAATCCTTGCCCTGTGGCTGCCATTGGGCTCAATGTAAAGTTTCATTGTCTGGCGTCCCTTGCCTTTCTTCTTAAGCTCCTCATTCTTCACAGGCGCTACAGGCATAACAGCGCTCCAAGGGTCAAACTGGCCATAGATGAACATCATCTTTGAGTCTGTCTTTGCAAGGAACTTCTTTATTTTCTTATAAAGGTATTTGTCAAACTTGAATGTCTGGCTTTGCGGTACAAACAGCTTGTTCAGATACCCCTCCGCATCCTTTATTGTAAGGAGCCCCTTGAAAGGTTTTGTATCATAGCCATAATATCCAAGCTCTTTTGCTGCTTGCACAAAGAACGGAGCAGAATCACCGCCCTCTGCAAAATAGTCAGGGCCGCTGGTCCTTACAAGATAGTTGAACATCTGCTCGTCTGTTGCGGTCTTTGGATCAGGAACAGTGGAGGTCTTCATGCCCCATTGCCAGAAAGCAAACGGGAACTCCAAAACGCAATAATCGTAAACTGCATCCATGCTTATCTTATAAGTATAGCCTTTCTCCGCAGAAAGCTTCTCAAACATAGGCTTGATGGTCTCTCTTCTTTTCAGGAACTCAACCTGGAAAGCCTTCAGAATCTCCCTGTCCTGTGGGGTTCCTGCATACTCTGCAAGGAACGGTTCATGTCGTCCGTCCTCAACCCCCTTGCATAGAGGCCCCACATAAGGTACAGAAACATCAAGGTCCTCCGGGTAATAAGCGGTGTAGAACATAGTTGTCTGGCCACCTTTGCTTATACCTGTTGCAATCCATTTCCCTTTCAATACCTGACGTAGTGTCTGGTCTACATTATGAAGGTCTGCAGCCTCGTTCTCCGCAGTCATATAGTCCCAGTTCAAGGTCTCTGCAGTAATGGTTGTATCATCCTGCATAAACGGAACCGACTCCAGGAAATACCTGTGCTCCACAAGCACCATATTTGTATTGAAAAGCTTTGAAACCTCCTCCCTGTACCTTGGGTTGAGGCCATATGCTCCGCCATAGCCTTCTGTTATGATTACAGTAGGGGCATCATAATCTGCCACCGCTACTACAACCCTCTGCTTGAAGGTTCCCTTTGCAGGGTTGCTATGGTCTATCGGCTGCTCAAAGAACATCACATATTTCTCCTTGAAAGGATTCTCCATCTTGTCTGAAATCTTTAGTTCCCTGATGCCGCTTACGTGGCTGAACTGTGCAAGCTTCTGCGGAAGCTGCGCAAACGCCGGCATCACAGCCAAAAGCAGCAGAGCAACCGCAAATAATCTGATAATTCTGTTTCTCATATTTGTACTGTTTTTTAATTTCTCCCAAACTTCCCGACAGCAGCCTTTGCGGCTACGACAGACAGACTGGAAACAAAAATACAATTTTCTCCCAAAATTCCCTTTAACTGACAAGAAAATCTCTCCGCTTCCCCAGCTCTGTTGTTGCCGGATGAGGTTATTTGCGGTATTTGGTATTTGGTTTTTGGTATTTGGCATTTGGTATTTGGCATTTGGCATTTGGCTTTTTGCATCCATATCTTTATTCATTATTTTTTTTGCAAAAATAAGAAAATATGTCAACAGACAGCCGTCAAC
>CALCHD010000157.1 GCA_937901105.1 uncultured Bacteroidales bacterium
TTTTTATTTTACTTTCATCTATATTTATAACTCCAAGCATTGTTGTTTCTTCTTGAGTAGTAAATATACATTCAATCCCAGGTCCTTTAATCTTATTAGAATCCAATATTGCAAGCATGGATTTCTTTATTGAAGGGGTAAGGGATGTCATACATCCCGCAAAATACAAAACCTTTACATTCTGCGCAACAGTATACTTGCTTTCATCTATGCATGAATAGTCGGGAACAAGACTATACTTTCTGCTGGAACGCTGTGCTATCCTTAACTTGTCTCCCTCTACCCCTATAGGGCATACTGAGCCGCACTTGCCGCAAAGGAGACATTTGTCACTTATCTGCTCCACCCTGCGGATGTTGTTCCTTTTAAGCTGGCGGTTCAGATATACTGTAGTATCCCTTACATGGGCGGCAGCTGCACTCATTGGACATGCATCAATACACACACCGCATCCGGGACATGAATATATCTCCGCCCTGGCCAGACCCTTTCGTACCCTTTTCACAGAAAGCCCGGCATTGCGCATAGGGATAAGCAGAATCTCTGCAGGGATATGCACATAACGGCTGAACGGCAGGATGCAGAGGAAAACGCCCAAAGCTATTGAGTAGGCCCACCAGACCGGCAGAGCATTCATTGAATCGCTGAAAAATGTTCCCAAAAGCATATTCAGCGACTTTGTAAGGAAAGAGCCGCCGCTTATGTTGGCCGTAAACCCCTCCGCCAGCGGCCAATAAGGTCCGTAAGGCTGGGCCTTGTAGTCCTGCGCATCCCAAACAGACGTGAAGCAACCCTTTTTATGATTGCCAGAGCCACTCCGCTAAGGACAACAAGAAGGAAAAAATCCATAAGGAAAAAGAAGAAGGCCCCCTTCATTGTAGTATCGGATACAGCTACAAAATAACGGAAGAAAATAGGATACCACAGCCTGTGAATCCTCTCCGGTGTATAAAGGAACACCTCAATATGCCCTATGACAATAAGCATGAACCAGCCGAATGCAATGCTGGAGTGCATGTATCCCAAAAGCTTGTTCCTTTTCCATAATTTTACATGGAAAAGGCAGTCACAGAACCAGTCCCTCACATTCCTGGCCATTATCTTTGGATTCAGAAACGACAAGAAAAGCTTCTTGCGGTCCCCGGCATCCAGTTCAGTCACAATCCTTACCGCTCCCGCCAGACACCAGCACAAGACAAACACCATTCCAACCATAAACGGGAGGATGAATCCATTGAATCCCGACGGATATATATCCCTTATCATACTTCGCCCTCCTTCCGGTATATACGGCTTATTCCAAGAATAAGATGCCTGGTATTTATTCCTCGCGGACAAACCATCATGCATTTTCCGCAAAGCATGCACGCCTGCATCATCCGCTCCACATCACCGGCTCTCCCCCTCTGCAAAGAAAGAAGAACTTTCCTCATGCTCATGCCCGAAAACTCTCCGGCCATGCATGTGGCGCTGCATGATCCGCAAGCCATACATCTTGCGGCATCCGGTTCAATCCTGCACAATTCATTGAACAAGGCTGTATCAGCCTTGTCCATATCTATTGCAGAGCTCTTTGACAATTTGAAACCAAACATGCTCATCTCTTTCCAGCTATAATTTGCAAATGCAGCTCCAATGCAGCAGACCGTGCTTCCGCCAATGTTTCAGGCACTGTTTTGGGGCCTGTACATGCTCCTGCATAGAATACTCCCGCCTTGGGAGAGACAGTTATGTTCATTACATTGTCTGAGCTCTTCAAGAATCCGTCTGTATCTATCGGGAGGGAAATCTGCGATGCCAGGCTTGTACAGCTGGTATTGCATACCATTCCCGACATCAGGACAAGAAGATCCATTGTCACCCTTACCGGTTTCCCCAGTAATGTATCTTCAGCCTTAACTATCACCTTCCCGTCAATGTTTTCACTTACCTCTGAAACCCTTCCCCTTATGAAGTGTATGCCGTGGTCTCGCTGTGCTGCCGTATAGAAATCTTCAAACTTCTTTCCAAAAAGCCTGAGGTCCATATAAAAGCAGTATATCTGCGCTGCCGGATACTTCTCCTTAAGCTCTATAGCCTGCTTGATTGCAGTAATGCAGCACACTTTTGAGCATTGGGTATTCCTCGCCTTTTCATCCCTGGAGCCTACACAATGCACAAAACCGACCTTCTGGATATCCTGCCCATCAATACGCCTGTCTTCATTTCCGTTCAGCCAGTGCTCCAAATCTGAATTGGTAATCACCTTGTCATAGATTCCATAGCCATACTCCTCCTTCTTATGG
>CALCHD010000158.1 GCA_937901105.1 uncultured Bacteroidales bacterium
ATCAAGAAGTATTCCTGTTGCTAAGAAAAAAAGGAGAGCTTTCATGGTATTTTTATGTCTTGCAATATACTCTTCGTGCAACTGGTCCGAGAGTTTTGTCAACGCCTCTACCCTTGCGGTCTTGGTTGCCTCGTGTACCTGATTTGGCATTTCAGCTGCTGGTGTATTGGCCCGACGGGAGTAAGGGAACACATGTATGAATGCCGGTTTGATGGTGTTTTTCAAGAAGTTATAGCATTTTTCAAACTCCTCGTCGGTCTCACCAGGGAAGCCTACTATTACATCAATTCCAAAAAACACATCACCCATGATACGGCGGACCATCTCAATCTTTTCAGCAAACATTGCAGTGGTATAGCGGCGGCGCATGGCCTTCAGTACAGCGTCTGAACCGCACTGGAGAGGAATGTGGAAATGGTTCTGGAATTTGGTGCCGCTGGCAATCCACTCAATTATATCCTCACGCAAAAGGTTTGGTTCAATTGAAGAGATACGGTATCTCTCAATCCCATCAACCTCATTAAGGGCTTTTAGAAGATCAAGAAAATCTTCGCCAGTAGTTCTGCCGTAATCACCGGTATTTACACCTGTAAGGACAACCTCCTTAATACCTTTGGCTGCAATGGCTTTAGCCTCCTCTACCAATACTGGAATAGGAAGGTTACGGCTTTTGCCGCGGGCTAGAGGAATTGTACAATAAGAGCAGTGATAGTTGCATCCGTCCTGAACTTTAAGGAATGAACGGGTTCTCTCACCACTTGAAAATGCCGGGAAAATGGTTTCAACTTCATTTATGGCACAAGAGTATGAACGGGCAGTGCCCTGTTTTGCTGGGAGTTCACTTACCAACTGGAACACATCACCTTTACGGTCTGCACCTACTACAAGATCAACCCCTTCAATCTCCATAATTTCTGCTGGCTTGAGCTGGGCATAGCAACCTGTAACTGCAATAATTGCATCAGGGTTCTGTTTGTGGAGCTTCCTTATGGCCTGACGGCATTTTTTGTCGGCATGCTCAGTAACGCTGCAGGTATTTATCACATAAATGTCAGCAGGCTTGTTCTGCGCAACTTTGTCGTAACCGTTGTCGAGAAACTGCTGTGCAATTGTGGAAGTTTCAGAAAAGTTAAGTTTACAGCCTAGTGTTACAAATGCTACTGTCTTTTTTGTCATATGCTCTTTAACGCCAATTCAATTTATAGATTCATAGTTACCCTTGAGGCATATACCTGGCCTCCCAAAGGGGGATTGAGTTTTGAGATCTGCACTTGGGCACGCTCAATGTAAGGGAACTGTGCCTTTACTGCATCCAGGATTCTCCTTGCCACATGCTCCAACAGGTGCGATTTTATCTCCATCTGCTCTTTTATCACGTTGTATACCAACTGATAATTTAGGGCATCTTCTATGTTGTCGGTGGCAGCAGGTTTGCTTAAGTCTGCTTCTGCCCAGAAGTTTACAAGAAATTTATTCCCGATGATCTGTTCTTCCTCAAAACATCCGTGATATGCGTAAAAGTGCATATCTATTAATTCTACTCTGTCCATATAATGTATAATATTTGAGAAACATTTTTGAAATAGGGGACGACGCAGTCTCCTCTGGTACGTCATTTTGCTACCGCAAAATAACTACCAACCGTCGAATGAGGTCCCCTATTTCAAATTATTCCTCAATTTTATCAATATTATCCCAATAGTACAAATACACATGGCCTTTTGCCAATCTCCAGCGGAGCCTTCTTCCAGTCGGCAACCGATTTTGTGATGATTGTCTGGGTTGGAAGGGTAATGTCTGCGGCTACGCAGATTCTGGTTTTTGGAGCGCAGGTTGAGATCATGTCGGCAAACAGCTGTCCGTTGCGGTATGGGGTCTCAATTATGATCTGAGATTGTTTCAACTGTTGTGATACTTTCTCAATCAGCTTGATTTTTGCTTTTCTTTCATCGGGCTTTACTGGCAGGTAACCGGTGAATGCAAAGCACTGGCCATTCAGGCCGCTTCCCATCAAAGCCATCATCAAAGAAGAAGGTCCTACAAGGGGACACACTTCAATGCCATGTCTGTGAGCAAGGTCAACAAGTTGTGCACCCGGATCAGCCACTGCAGGAAGGCCTGCCTCGGAGATGAGTCCCACATCATTGCCATCGAGAAGAATTTTTACATAACTCTCAATTTGTGCAATTGGGGTGTGCTCGTTCAGTTCATACATCTGAAGCTGCTCAATACCCCCCTTCAGGCCTGCTCTGGAGAGATATCTTCTCACTGTCCTGAACTCTTCAACCACATAATGGTTGATATTATGCAACAGATCCAATACATAGGAAGGAATTACCTCCTTTGGGTCATTGTCTCCAAGCGGAGACGGGATAAGATATAATTTTCCTTTGCTCATAGGAGGCAAAGGTAGGGAAAATTATCTAACTTTGCAGTATGGGAAAAATTACATTTTTAGGTACAGGAACATCACAAGGCATTCCTATGATAGGCTGCAATTGCCCTGTCTGCACATCAGACAATCCAAAAGACAACAGACTACGCACTTCTGCACTTGTAGAGGTAGACGGTTTCCGTATTCTCATAGATTGCGGACCTGATTTCCGTCAGCAGATGTTGCGTGAGAAAATCTCTGATATAGATGCAGTTATCCTTACCCACCAGCACAAAGACCATACTGGAGGAATGGATGACATAAGGGCATTCAACTACTTCCGCAAGAGTGCATTTCCCATCTACGCAGAGACAAATGTGCAGGACTCCCTTAAGATGGAGTATTCATACGCCTTTGCAGAATACAAATACCCTGGAGTACCCGAGTACAAACTGCACACAATTGATGAAAATCCTTTCACAATATCCAAAGTTCTTCCCGACGGAAACACCATATCACTCACCATCACCCCAATAAGGGTATACCACTACATGCTTCCAATTCTGGGATTCAGGTTTGGCAACATGGCATATATCACTGACGGAAGCAGGATACCCGCAGAGGAGTTCAAGAAACTTGAAGGTCTAGACCTGTTCATTGTCAATACAGTAAGAAAGGAAAAACACATCTCGCACTTTTCATTGCCAGAAGCGCTTGATGTAATAAAAAAGGTAGCCGCTCCACGCAACTACCTTACTCATCTTTCACACCAAATTGGCACACATGCACATCTGGAATCAATATTGCCGGATAATGTACAGCCGGCCTACGATGGGTTGAAACTTGATTTCTAGCGGCTTATAACTCCGCTTCCAATCATCTCCTCCTCACCGTGGGTGTACCACGCAGCAAACTGGCCTGCCGAGATACCTCTCTGCGGTTTGTCAAACACAATGTACAGACCGTCTTCCTCCCTGTAAAGGGTAGCCTGCTGAAGTGGCTGTCGGTATCTGATACGCACCATATAACGGCGACGCTCACCTACCGCAAGTTCAAGGAAGGCGACGATGTGCCTCAGCATGAGCTGCTGCCCGACAGTGCCAAGCCCTGGTCCATCACCAACCGGCGTCTGATCGAGCTGCAGAAGGAATTCTGCACCCAGATCTGGACCCATGTG
>CALCHD010000159.1 GCA_937901105.1 uncultured Bacteroidales bacterium
CTGGTCATTGACTTCCCCCGGTACCCCAAGGAGCAGTGGAAGGACGAGTTCCTCTACCTCATCTTCCGCCAGCGAACTGGTATAGCTGACCCTTATATCGGTAGTGCCTCCAACCACAATATCCCCGTCAATCACCACAAGCGGAGTGTCCAGCCCCTGGATGTCGTCATCAGAGGGTTCATAGTCATATACGCAGCCCCATGCCGCAACTGCAAGAAGCGCCATTGCCAGAACTCTATAAATCTTCTCTATCATACCTCTCCTAGAATTTAAAGTTAAAGTTAACGTATGGAATAGGTGCCCCAAAGATGCATAGCTTGTGACCCTTTATCTTGCCCTCATTATTGGTATCAAAATAAATTGAATACACATTCTTGCGGCCGGTAACGTTATACACTCCTACATTAAAGGAGAAATGTGTAAACGCTCTCAACCTGTGGGTAGGCTCTATATTCAACGCCGCATCCACCCTGAAGTAATCTGGTATCCTGTGGCTGTTCCTTGCAGAATAATAAAGCTTGTATCCGCCGTCGTACTTGTATTTGGCCACCGGAATGGTAATAGGGCGCCCTGTTGAATAGTCTCCGTTTACAGAGATGCTTACCCTTTGTGTAAACTTGTAATTGGCAACTAGTTTCACATCATGCGGCTTGTCATAAGACGCATTATACCATTTGCCGCCATTGATTGCCATATCTCCACGGTCCCCCACTTCCCTCAACCTGGTCTTTGACCATGTGTACGCAAACCATCCGTTCAGCTTGCCAAGCGGCTTCTTGAGCATCAGCTCCACACCATAAGCCTCGCCTTGTGTAGGCACCACATCCTGCGCTATATTTCTGTTCATTACCAGTACAGCACCGCTCTTATAATCCAGGTAGTTCTCCATCCTCTTGTAATAGCCTTCAAGCGACGCCTCCACCTTATTGTCCAAAAGGTTTGCATAGAATCCGCCTGCTGCCTGCCATCCCTTCTGCGGCCTGATGTCCTTGTCGCTCAATTTCCATATGTCTGTAGGGGACATTGCAGTAGTATTTGAAAGCATATGTATGTACTGTGTAAGTGTATTGAAGCCGGCCTTGAACGACACATCCTGCGAAATCATCATTCTGCCCGACACCCTTATCTCCGGATTGCTGTACACCGTCCCTGCAGAGCTGAACATGGAATACCTCAATCCGTAATCCATAAAGAACCTGTCTGAAATGTTCCAGCTGTGGCTCAAATATGCTGCTCCCTCCACAGCCTCCTCATTTGGGATAATGTCGGGAGTTACAATAGACTCACCTCCATAAGGAAGATAGCTTCCAGGAGAAAGGCTGTAGCTGATGCCGTCCACTCCATAAGTAAGGGTATGGCTGTTATTGAGCATAGACTTGAACTTAAGCTTGCCGTAACCCTGCCTTATCTTGAAGGTCATTTCATATGAGTTGACAGGATTGTATTTGTCATAGGTTGCATAACTGTACATATCATACCCGGCAGCCAGTTCCAGCTTGTGCTTCTCATGGAAATTGTATCTCCACTTTACAGATCCGTTGGCATTGTTGTACCTGTAGCTGGTATCTGCATTGAATCTGAAGGCATCTATTGAATAATATCCGTTCAGAAGCAGCGAGCTCTTGTCGTTGAACTTGTGGGTCACTCCGGCTGTAAAGTCATAGAAGGATGCCGCACCCTGCCTGTACTCACTATCGTGGGGAAGAAGACTAAGAAGCCAGTCTGAATAGGTTGCCCTCACACCTGCAATGAATGTGGTATTTGACCCTAAAGGCCCTTCAATGTGCCCCCTTCCGGTAAGAAGCCCCAAGCCTAGGGAGCCGGTGATGTTCTTGTTGTTTCCCTCCCTGCTGTTAACATCCAGCACAGATGAGATTCTTCCGCCGAACTCTACCGGTATTGAACTCTTATAGAGCTCTATATCATTGATAATATCCGGATTGAAGCCAGAAAACATTCCAAAAAGGTGTGACGGATTGTATACTGTACCGCCATTGAACAGCACAAGGTTCTGGTCGGTGGCTCCACCCCTCACATTGAATCCGCCGGCAGCCTCACCAACAGACTTCACTCCCGGAAGTGTAAGGATAATCTTCACCACATCCGCCTCTCCAAACACTACAGGGACACTCTTTATCCTGTCCATCCTCACCTTCTCTATACCTATCTCGCTACTCCTCACCTTATTGCCAGTCTCCGCAGATACAACCACTCCGGTAAGGGCATACACCTGCTCCCGCACAACTATGTCCAAGACACCGTCATTGTACACCTGTAGATGTACCTTTGCATCCTCCAATGAATATCCGCTCACATCCAAAACGGACTCTCCAACAGGAAGAAGGATCTTATAGAATCCTGCCGCATCAGACTGGGCAAAAGCCTTGGTTGCATTGTCCACCAATGAAACTCCAATCACCGGCTCTCCAGTCCTGGAATCCCTTACATAACCGCTCACATAGGCCTTGCCTGCTCTATTTGCACTTCCCTTGTCTCCAATCTGGTAAACCTTATTGGAAGAGGTTGCCAATTCCTGCCCGCCCTGAAGCATGTACATCACATCATTCTGCTCCTCCCCCTGCACATTACCCTGCTCCTCTTTCTTCTGCTGCTTCTCCTTCAAGCCTGCAATAAAGTATCCCTGCGGCAATACATCCTTTATGCCGGCCCCTCTTGTAACAAACACCATCCCCTCTGCATAAGAGATGCTGTACCCCTTGTCGTTCAGGGCCTGCTGTATATCCTTGGCAATATGTACGCTTGCTGCATTAATTGTAAATGTAAGGTTCTTGCCCGCATCATCCTTCACATAATAGACTTTCTGCGGAGAATGCTGCTGCATTATCTTCATTAAGGAATCCAGGCCAATATTCCTGCGCATGTCAGGAGTCTGGGCCATGGCATCCTGCATCAATGCCACGGCAAGGAACATTATGGCAAAAAACACTCTTCTCATCTCCTGTCCTCCCCTTTTTCTGCAATTTCCATAATACCCTGCATGATTTCATCCTCCGGGAATCCACGGTGGGCCTTCATATAAACTTTCATTTCGCCCTTCATCTCCTTGAAACATGACGCCAGGCCTTTGCAATCTTTAAAAGCATGCACTTTGCCGTCTGCCAACAGATAATGCCTCTTCCTGGATGAGAACTTTTTCTTTATCTCTCCAGTAATCATATCACCTGTTTCTGTAACATTTTTCCAATGCTTCTTCACAAGCATATACTTTCCATCATGCAGCACCTCATAATATCCCGCCTTCAATCCGTCCACTGCATTTTCTCCGGAAATATTCACAAACTCCCTCTCACCCATTGCAAACCTGCTCACCAGTGTTTTCTTGAGGGACAGGATTACTTCACCCTCCCTTACTTTAAGCTGCAGCTCATCCCTGTGTGAGTTAAGATTGAGCAATACCCCAAAATACTCCTTTCCGTTGTACACAACGCTGCCTGTTTCAAATTCGTCTGAATATGCATACACTGTACCCTCCATATCAAAAGGGTATTTCTGCGCCACCTCACTCCTGTATATAGGGGCACTTAGCCCCACACTGGAGATATGGTCATATCTCTGCTGGGCATGAACTCCCGCCGCCATAAGGCAAAGCATGCACACGCACATGTATTTTTTAAAAATCTCCATATCTGTAATCAGGATTGTAACTAATTCCCATACTTGTCGTTCGGCCACCATTCTGGTTTTGTGCTGTTTGAATGCAACCTGCAGTCCACGCATTCTACTGTACTGCCCCACAAGGCCCCTTCATCTGTTCTAAATACCAGCCTATTGCCAGATGATACATATGAATTCATAATGACCACAAAATCAAAACCTTGTGGCACTTTGGTCATTACACAGCCCGATTTATAGAAATCAGTCTCTCCCCAATCAATAAACGCCCTGCGTGTCTGCACTGTTGCAATATTTATATATCCTACCACCTGTTCTCCAGGGTTTGAGACATTCTTTATATTCCCCACAACCTCCGTTGGCTGCGACGAAAAAAGGCCGCCAATATCGCTTGAATTCCTACGCATAACCTCCCAATACACATACGCATCCTTATCAAGAGCCTGCTGGCTCACTTTAATGGAATAAAGTGATTTTGCTCTGCTGTCATTATTTGGAATTTTTGCTATGATCTGCTTGTATATACGATTTTCAGTAAGTTTTTCGGTGTTGCCTATAAGCACTTCCGATGATACGGACTCACTGAAACAGAAATATCTCTCTGCCTGCTCTTTTTCAGACAAATCCACTATGCTCTGACTCTTTCTGTCCCACTCCAGTGTTGGCATATACACAGAAGGTGATTCCCAGTTCTCTTCATAGTTCCACTTGCAATACAGTCTTGAGGAATCTGCTTCACCGGTATTTTCCTTGTGGGCTGTAACCTCTATGTACGCAGTAAGATTGTCGGGAGTAATACTCCTTGTTATAGAATCAATGGGTGGGGTTATAAGGACTCTCCTGAACTCTGAAAGGTATTCTCCTCTGTCGGGAATAGAAACTCCCAGCCTGTAGCGGCCCTGAAGGCTCAAGCCGGTGGTATTGATTTCAAATGCATTCACCTCATCCTCCTTCTCAACGCCGGAATATATGGAGCCCCCTTCCTCCTCTACCCATACACTTGCACCAAGAGGCAACACAGCCTCCTCTCCTTTAATCAGAGGTTCTGTAATATTCACCCTTATTGTAGTAATGCTGCCAACAGCTATATCACCATCTATAACCACAATTGAATTCTCTGCAGCCTTTGTAGTGATCTCTTTTGGTTCATAATCATATACGCAGCCGGAGCCGGCTACAGCCATGGACAGCAAGAAAAGAATGCCTGGAAACCGCCACTTCATAGTAAAGAGTTTTATTAGCGAAATTTACAACATCTGCTACAAATTTACAACATCTGCTACATAAAAATGACCCGCCTTCTTCTGAAGACAGGTCATTTTTCTATTTAATTTTTAATATTTTAGTGTTTGAAGTGACGCATGCCGGTGCAAACCATTGTAATGCCGCACTCATTTGCCTTCTTCACTGAATCCTCATCCCTTACGCTGCCGCCTGGCTGTACGATTGCAGTTACGCCGTACTGTGATGCCATGGTTACAGTATCATCAAATGGGAAGAATCCGTCTGAAGCAAGTACAATGCCCTCTGTGAAGCCTGCAGCCTGTGCCTGTTTAAGGGCAATCTCTGCAGAACCTACGCGGTTCATCTGGCCTGCTCCAACACCTAGGGTTTTGCCGGCCTTAACTGCTACAATAGCGTTTGACTTAACGTGTTTTACAATTCTCCAGCCAAAGTTAAGGTCTGTAATCTGTTCTGGAGTAGGTTTTACCTCTGTCACACACATGTCAGCAGTAACCTCTACGGTAGTCTTGTCAAGGTTCTGAACCAAAAGACCGCCGTTTACACTTACATACTGGTCTACCACTGAATCATCTTTGGTCATATCAACCTGAAGAAGGCGAAGGTTCTTTTTGGTTGAAAGAATCTCCAATGCCTCTGGAGAGAATGAAGGAGCCATAATGATCTCAAGGAAAATAGGCTTCATAAGCTCTGCAGCCTCTTTGTTGATCTCACGGTTTACAGCTACAATGCCGCCAAAGATACTTACCTTGTCTGCCTCATAGGCTTTTGTCCATGCGTCAACCACATCTGTACCGATAGCTGCGCCACAAGGGTTCATATGTTTCAAACCTACGCAGAAAGGCTCGTCAAACTCACGTGCAATGCACAATGCTGCATTTGCATCCTGGATATTGTTGTAAGAAAGCTCTTTACCGTTAAGCTGCTTTGCATTTGCCAAAGAGTAAGAACCGCACTCTGCCTTGCCGTAGAATTTTGCCTCCTGATGAGGGTTCTCACCATAACGCAACCCCTGGATAAGGTCATACTCCAAGAAAAGTTTCTCGTTAAGGCCTGCAGCCTTGCGCATGTAGGCAGCAATCATCATATCATACTCTGCAGTATGGGTATATGCCTCTGCAGAAAGCTGTAGACGGGTCTCTTTTGTAGTATTGCCTGTCTCTTTGATCTCAGCAATGATCTTTGCATAGTTTTCAGGATTGCAGACTACAGTAACAGCGCTCCAGTTCTTTGCAGCTGAACGTAGCATTGAAGGGCCTCCAATGTCAATATTCTCAATTGCAACATCAGGTTTTGCAATTGTCTGTTTGAAAGGATAAAGGTTTACACAAACCATATCAATGAACTCAATGCCGTTCTCTTTCAGCTGTGCTATATGGCTGTCAAGGTCACGGCGTCCTAGAAGTCCTCCGTGCACTTTTGGATGAAGTGTCTTTACTCGTCCGTCACAGATCTCTGGAAAACCTGTAACCTCGCTGATATTGATTACCTCAAGGCCCGAATCCTGAAGAAGCTTCATGGTACCGCCTGTTGCAATAATCTCCCAGCCTAGTCCAACAAGCTCTTTGGCGAACTCAACTACGCCAGTCTTGTCTGATACTGAAAATAATGCTCTCATTGTTTTTATTGTATTGTTATAATATTCCTTAATATACAAA
>CALCHD010000160.1 GCA_937901105.1 uncultured Bacteroidales bacterium
AATCTTCCATGTAGGAGCTTGAGACCTTCGTTCTTCAAATATTCAGGATAACAGGCCTGTAGAGAGACTGACATGGAATTATCCTGATATACAGCATCTTGAGAAACATAGACAGTAGCTGTGACATTTTCTACAATATCAGGGAAAGCCCTCATAATAAGGTCTGCATCCTTAGATTCCAGCTGGATGTAACGACCGCTCTGCAGGCCTCCATAAGCCTGACTGGTGCGACCGCCGCCTATCTGCATGGAGTTGACAGTGATACGCTGAGTTCCTCCCAGAAGGGCATTCATAAGTCCGTTACCGGCACCCAGAAGCACTATTATCATGAATATGCCCCATGCGACTGCAAAACCGGTAAGACAAGTGCGTAGGATGTTCCTTCTGACACTTTCCCATATTTCAATAAACAGATCTCTCATTTCATTATTGTTGAAGTGCCGAACATAGAAGAGTCATGGGCTCTATTGTCTTCAATCTGACCTATGATACCGTCCTTGATGTGTATGATCCTGTCCGTACAGTTGGCCACTCCGCTCTCGTGAGTCACGACAATGATGGTCGTGCCGTCCTCTTTATTGAGTCGGGTAAGCATTTCCATGACTTCTACAGATGTCTTCGAATCAAGAGCTCCCGTAGGCTCGTCTGCAAGTATTATCTTAGGATTGGTGATGAGGGCTCTGGCTATCGCGACCCTCTGTTTCTGACCGCCGGAAAGTTCGTTAGGATAATGTTCCGCCCATTGCGACAGGCCAAGTTTCTCCAGAAAATCGAGAGCAGCCTTCCTGCGTTTCTTACGGCTGACTCCCTGATAGAACAAAGGAAGTTCTACATTTTCGACCGCAGTCTTGAACGAAATCAGATTGAACGACTGGAATATGAAACCAATAAGATGATTACGATAATGAGCGGCTTCCTTTTCGCTCAGTCCCTTTATCAAGGTACCGTCTATATAATATTCACCTTCGTCGTAATTATCCAGAATACCCAGAATATTCAACAAAGTGGATTTACCGGAGCCGGATGCTCCCATTATGGACACAAACTCCCCTTTTTCTATAGAGAGATCTATACCTTTGAGCACATGGAGAGGCTGACCGTTGTCATAGGTCTTATGTACTCCTTTTACTTCTATCAGCATTATGTGGTGTCTAAGTAAGTTAAGTTTCGCTTGCAGAGTGTAAATATACGAAATCTTTTCTTTAACAACACTTATGCCAATAGAATATATTCAGTTCATCTCTCACCGGGATTTGCTCACTACGTTCGCACATCCCCCAGCCGCCTGCGGCGGGCTGGGGCAAATCAAAAGAGAAAAAGCACCATCGAGTAAACTCGTGGTGCTTTTTCTCTTTTGATTTGCGGTGAGAGGGGGATTCTTCGCTGAAGCTCAGCGACTTCGTCGATTACGAACCCGGGGTTCTCATCCCCCATAACACAAAAAGGAAGTCATTAAGACTTCCTTTTTGCGGTGAGAGGGGGATTCGAACCCCCGGTACAGTTACCCGTACGTCAGTTTAGCAAACTGGTGGTTTCAGCCACTCACCCATCTCACCTTTCCGCCCAATGGGTTATTTGTTTGCACAAACGTTTTGGGACTGCAAAGATATGTTAATTCTTTGTATTTCCAAATTTTATTTTGAGAAACGCGGTGAAATGACACACAATCACCGCGGCGCTCAACATAACTCAAGCAAGCTTGGTTCTGTGTTCGGCTTGCAGGTTATTTTGCAATCTCTTCGCGCATTTGGGTGTCGGCCTGGATGTTTTTCATTTTGTAGTAGTCCATTACGCCTAGGTTGCCGGTGCGGAATGCCTCTGCCATTGCTAGAGGGATCTCGGTTTCTGCCTCAATTACTTTGGCGCGGGCTTCCTGGGCTTTGGCTTTCATCTCCTGCTCAAGGGCTACTGCCATTGCGCGGCGCTCCTCGGCGCGGGCCTGTGCGATGTTCTTGTCGGCGTTTGCCTGGTCTATCTGAAGGACGGCGCCAATGTTCTTTCCAATATCAATGTCTGCAATGTCAATAGAGAGAATCTCAAATGCGGTGCCGGCATCAAGGCCTTTTGAAAGTACAAGCTTGGAGATTGAGTCCGGGTTCTCAAGTACCGATTTGTGGCTCTCTGCAGATCCGATTGATGATACGATTCCTTCACCTACGCGGGCAAGTACAGTTTCTTCACCTGCTCCTCCAACGAGCTGTTTGATGTTTGCCCTTACGGTTACCCTTGCTTTGGCAATCAGCTGGATACCGTCTTTTGCCACAGCTGTTACAGGAGGGGTATTGATTACTTTAGGGTTTACACTCATCTGTACAGCCTGGAATACATCGCGGCCGGCAAGGTCAATGGCTGCTGCCATGTTGAAGTTAAGGTCTATGTTTGCCTTGTCTGCAGAAATAAGTGCGTTAACCACGTTTGGCACGTTGCCTTTTGCAAGGTAGTGAGCCTCAAGTTCGTTTGCCTCAAGTTTAAGGCCGGCTTTGGTACCGGTAATCATTGCCATTACGATTGTTCCTGGGGGAACTTTCCTCCATCTCATAAGTACAAGCTGGATAAGGGAGATCTTTACTCCCGATATCAATGCCTGGAACCACAAGGTTACAGGGAAAAACCATAGGAAAATCATCAGTGCCACCAATGAGATTCCAATCCAGATCAATAAAGCGATAGTCTGTTCCATATTAAAAAGTGTATTTTAGTTTTCTTTTACAAATATTCTGTTGCCGTCTATTTCGGATACTGTTATGGCAGCTCCCGGTTCAATTATGGTGTCTCTTGAAAAGGCCTCCACTATCCCGTTGCCAAGCAGCACCTTGCCTCCTGGAGCCAGTCTTGTTACAGTTGTTCCCTGGTCTCCAACGGAGATTCCCTTTTCTCCTGGGGTGTTGTCCACTTTAGCGTCTATGTTGGTGCCCAGACTCAACCTTTTCCAGGTTTTGGAGCGGAGTACCACAACTGTTGATATGATGGCCAGCAGGATGTTGGCCGCCAATGTGATGATTCCTGCAGTTGTGCCTACCTGGGCAAATGCCACCCAGCATGATGCAACAAGAGAAGATACGCCCAGGATTCCTGCCAATCCGAATCCGGGTATGAGGACAAGCTCGGCTGCAAGAAGGAGCAGTCCGGCTACTATAAGGGTTATTATAAGCAGTGTCATTTGTTTTCCAGTTTTTCAATTTCTACTCCGGTGATGTTCTGGGCCATAAGGGCTGTTGCCAGGGCCTCTGCCTGGTTCTTGCCGGTGAACGGCCCTATTACGTATTTCATTACTCCATTTACATTGGCCTTTGCAATGTCCCTGCTGGTGTTGGACCTGATTACTGTTATTGCATCTGCAGGGAGTGTCTCGTATCCTGCAATGGTAAAAAAGATAGTTTCCATCATATATGAGTGTACTCCAAAGCTTCAAAGCTGTCTTATATGCTTCGATTTCTTCCATTTCGGACATCTTAAAGCCCGGATTTCCTTTGATGGTTACGATTGGACCATTAATTCCATATATTTTTCCTGTTTTGATGCCATACGTACACTTCCATCCCAGATATAACCTAAAGTTGTTTCTTTTACTAATATTTAATGGGCCCTATAATATATAAATACATCATCTGTACGTACAGTTTTTTGCACATGAAAAAGGAGAATCACAAATTAGACATGCAACATTCTCCCTCTCATTTAAACAAAAAACTGCTACCTACAGCAATAACAACTGTAAGGTAGCAGTATGCAAAAATATATATTTCATTATTTTGTTATTATGAATTCAGCATAATAAATTGCTTTATCAAAATCATTCATTACTTGGGGATCCGGGAGATTACGAGACTGATTTTGAACGTTTGTGATTGTTTTATGGTTTTATTGTAAACTTTTTTGATTATTATTTCAAGGAAAAAACATGCAAACACATGCAAAAAACCCCGGCAGATATCTGCCGGGGCAATTTTGCGTATGTTTGTAATTAGAATTATTTTCTGAGTCCTAATCTTTCGATGAGTGCTCTGTATCTTTCGATATCTGTTTTCTTAAGGTATGCAAGGAGACCACGTCTCTGACCTACCATTTTAAGAAGACCACGTCTGGAGTGATGATCCTTTGGATGCATTTTGAAGTGATCCTGAAGATCGTTAATTCTTGCTGTT
>CALCHD010000161.1 GCA_937901105.1 uncultured Bacteroidales bacterium
TTGTTGGCATCGCGATAACGTAATTTCAAAAGATTGGCCTGGAAAGACTCGAAGTTAGATACCGACGATACCTCCAACCAACGCTTCTGAGCCTCTGAATAAACCTCAAAATCATAGGTAAGTGCAGATGTGAAGCTCATATCACCACCGCAAAGTCTCAAGATTCTGTATGGAAGCTCAAGCTCCTGGATAATGCTCTCAACATGTTTAACCATACCGTCAAGTGCCTCGTATGAGTTCTCAGGCAATGAAAGCTGTACTATCTCCACTTTGTCAAACTGGTGAAGACGGTTCAAGCCTCTTACATCTTTACCGTAAGAGCCTGCCTCGCGGCGGAAGCACTGGGTATATGCAGTCATCTTGATAGGGAAGTCTGCCTTGTTCACAATGCAGTCTCTGTAGATGTTTGTTACAGGAACCTCTGCTGTAGGGATCATGTAGAAATTGTCAAGACCTACATGGTACATCTGGCCCTCCTTGTCAGGAAGCTGGCCTGTTGCATATGCAGAAGCCTCATTTACTACAAGCGGAGGCTGAACCTCCATGTATCCTGCCTTGGTATTTCTGTCAAGGAAGAAAGAGATAAGTGCTCTCTGGATCTTTGCTCCTTTATCCTTGTATACAGGGAAACCTGCACCTGTTAGTTTCACACCCAAGTCAAAATCAATGATATCCAAAGATTTTGCAAGCTCCCAGTGAGGTTTTGCGTTCTCTGGAAGTGCAGTCTTTACACCGCCCTCCCTTACTACTACGTTATCCTCTGCTGTCTTGCCCTCCGGTACCATTGAGGAAGGTATATTTGGAAGCAGTACAAGAAGCTCGTTCATTGCCTTGTTGTGCTCCTCCATCTGTGCCTCAAGCTGTTTTGACTGCTCTTTTAGGTCTGCAACAATCTTCTTCGCATTCTCTGCCTCCTCCTTGTTGCCCTGCTTCATAAGCATACCAATCTCTTTAGCCTTCTGGTTCTGCTCTGCAAGTGTTGCATCAAGCTTGGTCTGCGCAGCACGTCTGCTCGCGTCAGCCTCAAGAATATCCTTTACAATCTGTGATGCATCAAAATTTTTTACAGCCAGTCTCTCGATTACAAAATCAGGCTGCTCTCTTAGAAGTTTTAGAGTTAACATATGTATGTGTGTTTATGTTATTCAAATTAGAAAAGGCACTCCTTTGGACAAGGAATGCCTTTCTATTGCGTTTGTTAGGGCAATCCTTAGTTCTGATAAGGCATTACCGAAACATAAGACTTACCCTCTGCTTTCTTTTTGAAAACTACTACTCCGTCAATTAGAGCGTATAGAGTGTGGTCTTTACCCATTCCAACGTTCAAACCTGGGTTGTGTACTGTACCTCTCTGGCGAACAATAATGTTGCCTGCCTTGCAATTCTCTCCACCGAAAATTTTAAGACCTAGTCGTTTGCTATGTGATTCACGGCCGTTCTTTGAACTACCGACACCTTTCTTGTGAGCCATAAACTTCTAAATTTTAAAAATTAAGCAATTGATTCAATTTGGATTTGTGTCAAACACTGGCGGTGACCGTTCATTTTCTGATAGCCTTTACGACGTTTCTTTTTGAACACTAGCACCTTGTTGCCTTTTACGTGGTCAAGAACAGTTGCTTTAACAACTGCGCCATCAACGTAAGGAGCGCCAACTTTAACAACACCCTCGTTGTCGGTTAACAATACTTTTTCGAAAGAGATTGAGGCACCTACCTCATCCTGTAGGCGGTGTACATAAATTTTTTTACCAGCCTCAACTTTAAACTGTTGTCCTGCAATGTCTACGATTGCGTACATTTTAATTTGTTTTTTGGGTTATGACAGCAAGCGGTTAATCATTAATTAACTCTTATTCAGTAGCTTAACTATCTTTTAATATTTTACGGACCACAAAAGTAACACTTTTTATCCATTACACAAAAAAACTTTTGAAAATCATGCATTTTTGCAAGCCGCCTCCACTATACCCCGAGTATCTCCAGCAGCTGCTTCATCCCCTCGGTTGCAGGTGCCTGAATCTGCTGGAAGTTAGGGATATTGAGATTCATGGGTGCAGGGTCAATCAAGAAGATCCTGCATCCTTTTTTTGCGTAATGTATCAGCCCTGCGGCGGGATAAACATTCAGGGAAGTGCCTATAATCACAAGAATATCTGCCTTTTCCACCGCTTTTGCACCTTTGGAAAGCTCCGGAACAGCCTCTCCAAACCACACAATATGCGGGCGGAGCTGTCCTCCGTCGGGAGCAAGATCTCCAATGTTCAGCTCTTTGTATCCTATATTATAGGTAGGTCCATAATCAGAGAACTCACTGCGGGCTTTGGTGGCCTCCCCGTGCAAGTGGATGATGCTGGTGCTGCCTCCGCGCTCGTGAAGGTCATCTATATTCTGGGTAACTACAGTTACATTGTATTTTTCCTCCAGGCGTGCCACATCCTTATGGGCAGAGTTGGGCTGCGCCTTCTCAAGTTCCTTGCGCCTCTTGTTGTAGAACTCCAGCACCAGGGCACGGTTGCGGTGCCATCCGTCAATTGATGCCACATCCTCCACATTGTAGCTGTCCCAAAGTCCGTTGCCGCCGCGGAATGTCTGGATTCCGCTCTCTGCGCTGATTCCTGCGCCGCTTAATATGGTTATGTTCTGTTTTTCCATAACTAATACTCCAATACTGTAACAATACCGTCCATAGTGCTCACAAGAAGCCTATTGCCTTCAAGCGGCTGGATGTAGTTGATAAGTGCAAAAGATACTTTATGCTTCCATGCAATTGAACCGTCGGCGTGATTCAGTGCAACTATATTTCCTTTATCTGTCGGGATGAAGACAAGACCTTTGTTGTCCTTTCCGCCCTGCGGAACAGAGGTGATTGGGGTTGGAGCTATCTCGTAGCCGAACTCAGCGTTTGCTCCCCATACTTTTACAGGTTTATCTGCTCCCGGTGCAAGGGAGGTTGCAAACATGAAGACAGAATCTTTCATCACTTTCACGTAATAGTTCTGGCCGTCTGGAGAAAGGCCAACAGATTCCCTGCCTCCGTACACTCTCCACAACTGTTTGCCGCTCTTTGCATCAAGGCCATAGGTTACCCTCTCCGGAGTAGCAAAGATAATGTTGCCGTTAGCCTTGATTGGCCACACAGCTGCCGGTGAAAGCATCCTGCTTCCCTTTTTCTCCCATTTCCACTGAAGCTTGCCGTTGGCAGGGTTGAATGAGTAAAGGGTGTTTGCCCAGTCTCCAATTACCACCTGCTGCTTGTCCACAAAAGGTTTTGCCTCAATGAATCCTTTAATCTCCTTGTTCTCCCAAACAAGCTTGCCGGTTTTTGCATTAAGGGCTCTGAAGGTGTTGTCTGACGCTCCAATATAAACCTTGCCTCCGTAGATTGTTGGTGATCCAAGTACAGATTTGCCGCACTCATATTTCCAGTTAACTTTACCGGTCTTTATGTTCAAAGAATAGATATTCTTGTCGCAAGATCCTATAATCACAGAAGCGGCATCACCTTTGCCGTAAACCGCAGGGGTTGAGAAAATCTTTCCCCCTGTAGCATATTTCCACAACTCCTTGCCTGTTGCAGCATCCAATGCATATACTATTCCCGACGTATTTGCGTAAACCACATATTTGCCGCTCTGCACCGCAGCAGCACCGATATCTGTATTGTCGGCCCTGCGCCAAACCTGTTTCACATTAGGATATGCCTCATTGGCAGAAAAGTCCTGACGGGGATATTTGTTGGAATCCTTGGCAGGCATACCGCTACTCATCCTTAGGGTGAACCAAGGTTTGTCTGTAATCTGAGGCTCGGCAACCCTCTCCCTGAAGGTTATTGTAGAGCCTTTAATAGTTACAATATTGTAGCCGGGACCTCTCTTGCCAACTTTCTGGGTTGAGCGTCCTATCATGCCCGGAATACCCTCAAAGTCCATAGCCCTGTCCTGGTGCCAGTGGCCGCACATCATAAGCTGTGTGTTCATCTTTTTAAGGCAGTCAAGCACCTGTGTATAGTTGAGTACAGATGTATCCATTGGGTAGTGGTTGATGAAAATCAACGGCTGTGCAGGGTCAATTACAGTTGAAAGTGAATCAAGCCATACAATTGTCTCCCTTGGCACAAGGGCCGGAGCCATTCTCATGTTAGGGCCACTGTTGCAGCCAACAAAACGGATACCCTCCTTCTCAAAATCGAACATTTCATAGCCGAACACCTCAAGGAAAGTGTTGCATCCGCTCTCCGACCATTTTGCATCATGATTGCCGGCAACTATATAATAAGGTATTGTAAGTTCATCAAAGATCTCCTTGGCAAGCTTTATCTCCTCATCTGAACCGAACTCGGTAATGTCACCTGCAAAAATTGCAAACGAAAGCCCTTTCTGCCTGTTGATGTCTGCCATACATTTTCTGGCATCCTCCACTGTCTGCCCTCCTACAGATATGTGTACATCTGTCATATATGCAAACGAGAAATCCTGCGCAAGCAAAGTTGCAGAAAACAGCAACGCTGCAACAAAAGCTGCACAATTTTTAGTAATCTTTCCCATATTAAGTGTAAATTTGAATTATTGCTTCAAATTTAGTGTTTTTTTCTAACTTTGGGGCTGTTAACAAAGAGAATGGAGATTATGTACAACAAATTGGTGGAGAAGAAAAACAGCATTGCTGTAATTGGTTTAGGTTATGTAGGATTGCCTCTTGCGCTGGAATTGGCAAGAAACTTCAAGGTTGTGGGATTTGATATCAATGCCCGCAATGTGGAGATGCTCAATTCAAAGGAAGACCCTAGCAGAGAGCTTCCGTCAGATGCTTTTGAGGGGGCTGACATCATCTTTACCTGCAACAAGGAAGACCTTAAGGAGGTAAACTTCTTCATTGTTGCCGTACCTACCCCAATTGACGCACACCGTACCCCAGACCTTGGTCCGCTTCTAAAAGCAACCGAGACTGTGGCGGAGAACCTGAAGAAGGGCGACTATGTTGTATATGAATCTACAGTGTTCCCGGGTTGCACCAGGGAGAGATGCGTACCGGTGCTTGAGAAACTGTCGGGAATGAAAATGGGACAGGATTTCTTTGTAGGCTACTCTCCAGAGAGAATCAACCCTGGCGATGTGCAGCACAGTCTTCAGAACACAATGAAGATTGTATCCGCTTGTGACACCAATACCCTTGAAAACATTGCTGCCGTTTACGGAACAGTGGTTAAGGCGGGTATCCACAAAGCCCCTACCATTGAGGTTGCCGAGAGCGCCAAGATTATGGAGAACACCCAGCGCGACGTTAACATTGCCCTTATGAACGAGTTCTCAATCATCTTCAACGAGATGGGGGTCAACACCTACGACGTTCTTGAGGCTGCCGGAACTAAATGGAACTTCCTCAAATTCTTCCCCGGACTTGTCGGCGGTCATTGCATCGGTGTTGACCCCTATTATTTTATTTACGAAGCGGAAAAACTGGGCTACCACAGCAAAATCATTCTC
>CALCHD010000162.1 GCA_937901105.1 uncultured Bacteroidales bacterium
AACCGTACCGGGGGTTCGAATCCCCCTCTCACCGCAACAACGGAAAAAAGCTCTCAAGCAACGCTTGAGGGCTTTTTTTGTACCCGTACCGAGCGTCAAAAGCTTGCTTTTGTAAGCGAGGGAAGGGTGCAAAAAAACCAAGAGGGCCTCGCTGGGGCCCTCTTGAGCTTTTTTCCGTTGTTGCGCAAGGGCCCCCGCGGCAGCGGAGTGGGGAATGCTGAATGCAATGAAGCCCAATCCCGACGAAGGAGGGAATGCCGAAGACCAAATCTCCCGCCCGTTAAAACTTCGGCGCAAGTCACCCCCTCCACACACATATCCATGCCGTCTTCTACGCGCCACCCGTATAGACTCCATACGAGTGGATCAACTCACCCCTTCCGCAAGTATCTGTAGCACACATCTAGTGCGCCAAAGTTTTACAATCAAGAGGAGAATGCTCAAAAACAACTCACTACACAAACCCCTTGAGCACCTCCACATCCAAATGAAGCATCCTGGAAATTTGTTTTACCGACGAAGCATACTCATACCTCAACTTGCGGGCAAGCTTCAACCTGGAATTCACACTAAGCATCCTTAAGTCGGCTTCCCCAAAAAGCTCCACAGCAAGTTTTCCCACTACCACTCTCAATTCCTTATCCTGCACAAAAGGTTTGGCATTCTCAGAGAAATATCTCTCCACATCCCCCTCAAGTTTCTTGGAAAGAAAATAAAGATATCTTCCTGGAGTTCTGTAAATCTTCTCCAACGAAGCAATATCTACAAAACATCTTGGATCCAGCATTCCGTTTTCATCAATGAGCCAATCTTGCGGCATCTCCTGATGAGTGCCAAGAAGCAAGCACTGCTCATGTCTGGAAAAAGAATCCAATCTGCGAAACCTAACCGTATCAGCAGGGGCTCTGAAAAGGAATCTTGCAATTCCCCATGGATACTCGTCAGGCATCCGGTGCCAACCCGCAACCATAGGATTCCTGTCGAGATAAGCCAAAGTTGCCAACAATCTGTCGGGAGTACAAATTCTGATAATTTCTGTAGGAAGGGAATGGAGATATCCTTTGATTTTATATCTGGCAAAAATGTATCTGCCTGTGAGATTCTTGAACCTGACAATGAAGTCCTTACATGAAGGCATGCTCCCACGAACCACAAAATGGACATGGTTGTCCATCAGTACAAAAGAGAATAGTTTAACACCTGACAAAATCGCGCAAACAGCAGACCTGTTTACACCTGCAATAAAGTCAATATTATTCTGAAACATCCAATCCAAAGAAGCGCCATCTGTACAAATGTGGTAAAATGTCTCATCTCCCCCATTGAAAAAAATCCTCTCCACCGCAAAAAAGAAATGTCTGGCCTACACAAATCCTTCCCTCCAATTCCACCCAGGCCATATTGGCGGACACATGAAGTCTCTACAAAGTTTGCAAATAATTTGTTGCTATACAAACATTTCTACTGCCCTTGCAGGCTTGCATTCTCATCTTTCCTAAAACTTCGGCGCAAACTTCTCCCTCCACACACTCGTCCTGACCAGACCCCTTGCTCCACCCTCAAAGGTCTCATCCCGATAGCGCAAGCAATCACCTCCACAGCTATCTGTATACCACTTTGCCTGCGCCGAAGTTTTAATACATTTTTCCCGACGAAGAAGAGAATGCCGGAGGCCCAATCCATCTCCCCCCACAAAAACAAGCCCCGCAACCTCATCCCGAGACTGCAGGGCCTGCCCGACTTAACCTAACTTAAAAAACTATTTCAACTATAGAACAACAGTTCTCAAGAAAGGTTCAATTACTCCAATTTATTTTATTTCATCAACCCCCTGATGTGCTCCACCATGGCTCCGGCATCGCGGCAACCAAGGACATACTTCTTGCCGTTGGAAAGCTCAACCAGGAAGCAGTCGCGGGGATCTCCATAGTATGCGAAATAGCCTCCTATCCCCGGCTCGCGGAACCAGCCCCAATAGCCCATAAAACCTCCGCTGCCACACAGGCGCATAGCCCTCAAGGACGCAGGGAAAATCTTCACTGATTTCACGTATGACATAGGAATTGCCTTAATTCTCAAGCTGCGGTGGATATAAATTGCATATTTGTCTGCAGAAATGCTCATAGGCATATAGAACAGTCCGAAAA
This sequence comes from uncultured Bacteroidales bacterium, assembly GCA_937901105.1. Taxonomy (GTDB): domain Bacteria; phylum Bacteroidota; class Bacteroidia; order Bacteroidales; family UBA932; genus Egerieousia. Next base: position 2,148 of record CALCHD010000162.1, read on the forward strand.
GAAGACATACCGAAAAAATGCCGGCAAGGACCAGACGCGTATCGGTCTGCTTGTCAAAAATAATAAATGCCACAAACAGCACCACAAAAGCCAATGTTGAAAGGATGCTTGTCCTGTTCAGATCTACACGTTGTTTCATCATAATCCCAATTACTGAATTCTTCCCTAAAGATAATCATTCCCAGCAAAATATTCAACCGCACACAAAAAACAGGCCCCACAACCTCATCCCGAGACTGTAGGGCCTGCCCAACTTTAAATATCTCTACTCTATAAAATTCCTGTAAAGGCACTCTACACTCTCACAAAGGATATTGGCAAAGACCTTGTCGGTTTTGGCATTGCAGCCATTGGTCATCACTACAAAGCCCCATTTCTCATCCTTGTCCCAGAACATTGCGGTATGTGCTCCAAGAGCCAAGCCGTCGTGACCTACAAGCCTGTGTCCTGCCAAAAGGTCATTTGTACGCAACAATGCCATTCCATAACGCTCATCTTCGTAATTAGTGGTTGTAATCTCGCTCTGCATGAGTTCACAACTTTCGGGAGAAAGGATTTTTACATTACCTAGAGTACCCATATTCATATGCATCATCATTACCTTTGCAAGATCTGCTGCAGATATTTTAAGGCCTCCTGTAGGTGAAAACAATGTGGCAGAATAACCCATCCTGTAGTTGGCCAGCCCCTCCTCAATTGAAGGATAGGCATCAGATTTCCTGTATGTAGAATTGGCCTTGTCTAAAGTATAAATCCCTACAAACCTTGCAGAATCTAAAGAATGCACATTATGGTTTGCATAAACTCCAAGAGGGGCAAGAACATGATTATAAACATACTCATCAAACCTCTCGCCACTCACTTTCTCCACAATTGCGCCAAGGGTATTGAAACCCAGATTGCAATACTGGTATTTGCTTCCCGGCTCCCAATCATTCCAGGCCTTCTCCCAGGTAGGTGAAGTCTCCCTGTTGAGATTGTCAAATGTAAAATATCCGTTTGCATCACTCATGCTGGAGGTATGCGAAAGGAGCATCCTTACAGTTATTGGGGTATCAGGAAACTTTGGATTCCTTATTACAAAACCCATCAGTTCCGACACATCTGCATCCAGATTCAGTTTCCCAGCCTCAACAAGCTGCAATACAGATGTTGCAGTAAATGATTTTGAGATGGAAGCTATCCTCAACACATCCTCCTCTTCCCACAAAACCTTGTTCTCCCAATCCTTGTAGCCAAATGTACCGGTGTAAACTATCCCACCATCCTTCACCACGGCCACAGCCAGGCCCACAGCCTCATTCTTCTCCACTATCTGCGCCAATTCAGCCTCCGCAATTCCGGCACGGGAGGTACATGCCACTGCCAGCATCATGGCAGCACACCCTAATAGGGTTTTAACAAACTTTTTCATATTCCTTTAAATTTAGATAAATCATTCCTCATCCATAAACTCCTCCTCCCGGATAAACGCCAGCTCCTCCTGCACAAACTTCCATGTAGCTGAACCCTCCTTCCCTTGAGCCAGATATCTCTCATAGCACTCCGCCGCCTTCCTGTAATCCTTTGCCAGCCTGTAGGCATACCCCAAACGGACAATCTGGGCAGGAACAAATTCACCATAAGATTCAGCTTTAAGGTAACACTTCACCGCCTGATCATACATCTGCTTCTGCATATACATCTCTGCCCTAGAAAGATTCACCTTAAAAAGCATGGCAGGATCCGGCTCCATCATCTTCTCTACCTTCCCAAACAGCTTTTCAGCCGCAGGAACATGCAAAGTCTTTGCCCTGCAATAACCCATATAATAGACCAGATTCACATCTGCAGTATCCAGCTGAGCCGCCTTCTTGAACCAGTCATATGCATAAAAACAATCATCCTTCATCATGTCATTCAACCCCAAATAGTAGTATCCCGACAGCTTGTCGCACCCCAACTCCAACGCCCACTTGAACACCTCCGAAGACTCATCATACTTGCCCATCCCATGCAGCGCCACACCCAGGATTGGAACAATTGTAACATTGGATGAATCCACCTTCAGATAAGCAGAGGTCATCCGGGCAACCGTATCAAAATCCTTTCTACCCAAATGTATTCCCGACAGTTTCTCAAGTGTCCTGTAATCCGCAGGATTCCTGCTATAGGCCCAATCATAATACCAGAGGGAAGAATCTGCCATCTGGAGCTTGTTGAAGCAGTCACCCATAAGGGTCATGATTGAGTGTATTGAATCTTTGGATATAATCTCCCTACTTTCAGCAAGGCATGCAGAATAATCTTCCATTCTATAATGGAGCATCGCTTTCTGTATCCTGAAATAAGTATTCTCCGGAGCTTTCTGAACTGCCAGTGAATAGAAAATCATGGCTGCAATATTATTTCCGTTGGCGCGGTGGCACTCCGCCAAAGAGGCAAAAGCAACAGGATCCTCGCCCGAAATTCTTATTACATCAGTAAGGGTTTCTATCGCATCCTGGAACTTGTAAAGGCTCTTCTGGCAAGCCGCTTTCTGGAGGAGCAGACTCCTCAATTTTGCACTGTCCTGCTGCTGCAAAATCTCCTGATCCAGCAGCTCAACAGCCTCCTGATAGTTGTAATTTTCCACTGCTGTGCGCCAGGATTTTTCTACCTCCTGGGCCTGCGCCGCAAAACACAATCTTACAAAAACCAATAACAGGACAACTCTTCTCATATACATAAAAAATCAGGCAAAAATACTGCTACAAATCTATGTAAAATATATTTACATTTATACGCTATATCCTACTATGTTTCTGCTTTTTAAAATTCCATGCATTACAGAAGGGCATTGTAAATATTTTTTACACTATGAAAACAGGCTCTATTGCCCGCAAAACCGAGCCGTAGAGCCTGTAAAATCTTACAGTTTCTTTGAGCAGAGATACCACTCGTGGCATGTCAATCCCTCCTCTTTCACACGCTCTTTAGCATCCGCTGTAGTAACCGGATAATGCACCACAACATCCTTGCCCGGCTCCCAGTTTGCAGGGAGTGCAACATCGTGGGCATCGGCGGTCTGGAGTCCAATAATCACACGTTTTATCTCGTCAAAATTACGTCCAAGAACAAGGGGATAATAGATGATTGCACGGATCTTGTCTGAAGGGTCAATGAAGAACACAGCCCTCACGCAAGCATTGTTCGCCTCGCCCGGCATAATCATGCCGTAAAGTTTTGAGACGCTCTTGCTCAAATCTACAATTATCGGGAAGCCAATCTCAACATTTTTGTTTCCCTCCCACTCAATTTTCTCCTGAATATTTCTCACCCATGCAATATGGCTGCTGAGGCTGTCAACGGACAATCCCACAAGCTGCGTGTTCAACGCCTCAAACTCCTCCTGCATCTTTGCAAATGCTATGAACTCGGTTGTACAAACCGGAGTAAAATCTGCAGGGTGGCTGAAAAGTATCTTCCATTTTCCTGCATAATCTCCAGGGAAATTCAATTTGCCATGTGTTGTCATAGCCCTGAATTCAGGGGCCTGGTCGCCAATGCGCGGCATAGACCAGCAAGTGCTGTTAGTTTCCATATAAAATTAGTATTTGTCTATTATTCATTTGCAAAATGTTTCCACAACGGAGCCACCATAAGCGCCTGGGTAAGTTCGTTGCGCTCCAGAAGCCCTTTTACCTGTTCACGGGAGAGGAGTTCCACGGAAATGTCTTCTGTGCGCTCCAGGTTCTGCCCGGCCACTTTCTCAACACCACGGGCTACAAAACTGTGGGTATAGTTGTTGGTGGTAGAAGAGTTGCCGCAGAGAGTCATGATCTCCTCCCATTCGCCGCCTGCATAACCGGTCTCCTCAAGGAGTTCCCTTTTTGCCGCCTCCAGAGGGGATTCTCCGGCCTCAACAACACCGGCACACACCTCATAGCAGGTTACCCCCAAGCCATGCCTGTACTGCCTCTCCATAACATACTGGCCGTCTTTGGTAATTGCAATCACATTTACCCAATCGGGGTATTCCAGCACGTAGAACTCATCATTCACTTGTCCCGTCGGGAGCTGCACACAATCTTTCCTCACTGTCAGCCACGGGCGCTTGAACAGATACTCACTCTTTAAGATTTCCCACTTGCCGTCTGTATTTATTGTTGATTTCATAGTCTGCAATTTTATAAGGTAAAGTTAAAACAAAGAATCCTAAAAAGCATTAAAAATGCTGTAGATTTTGCAATATAAAGTTACAAGATATTGAAACCTTTTATATATTTGCAATATGAAACGGAGGATTATAACATTATGAATACAAACGAAACAATGATTCAGGACTATGATGCGGTCCTTGATGCCAGATATGGGAAGGAAGGCTCTCCCGAACGCATCAAGTTTGAAGAAGATGCATACGCATATTATACTGGGCTAATTCTCCGCGATGCACGAAAAGATGCAAAAGTATCCCAGGCTGAACTGGCACGGCGTACACAGACTACCAAGTCATATATTTCCCGCATTGAAAATGGCGTGATAATACCAAGCGTAGCTGTCTTCTACCGAATGATTGCAGCCCTCGGAATGACAGTGGAAATCGTAAAACCTCCTATTTTCGGATATGGATTCACTCCTCAGACAAAATACCTCAGCGAGCCGGAGCAGGCTCCGTATGGGATAAAAAAATAAGCACCTCATCCGAGATGCTTATTTTTAATTAACGGAAAATTTCTTCCAATAGGATGTTACAAAACACCAGCCTTTCCGTATTACAAGTGAACAAGCATTAAAAATGACAGCACAGGAACTGAACACAGAGTTTGTAGAGGTGAAGGATGCCGCATACAGGTATGCCTGCAGTCTGCTCCATAACAGGGAGGAGGCTGAGGATCTGGTACAGGACCTGTACGAGAAACTCTGGCGGAGAAGACTGCTGGTAAGACACAAAGGATTTGTGCAGCTTGTGATGACAAGTGCCCGCAATATGAGTCTGGACATATTGAGAGCCAGGCAGAAAGGGCGTAAAAACACACCACTGAATTATGAAGAGGTTGTAAAACGGAGTACAAAGGGTGCAAGAGTTGAAGATGATAATGTAAGACTGGGAAAAGAGAATGCAAAATGGGAAGAAGAGGCTGTTATGTGGGAAGAGGAGCGGGAGAAGGAGGACACGGCAGCAATTGTAGCCAAGCTGGTGGAACGGCTGCCACAAAAGGAGCGGGAGGCATTTCATTTGAGGGTAGTTGAAGGGATGGATTACCCGGCAATTGCAGAGATTATGGGAATAGCCGAAACCGCAGTAAGGATGGCCTGCTCAAGAGGCAGGAATAAAGTAAAGGAAGAACTTTTAAAGATAATGGATTATGGACTCGAAAGAAAACAGAGCTGAACAGATGCTGCAGGAGTATGTGGCAAGGGAGAGAGGCAGGAGCGTGAAAGTGCAGCTTAAGGGTACAGATGAGACCCTGAACCGTCCAAAACCACGCACATTGCACTTTAATCTGGCAAAGGCAGTGAGCTGCGCTGCAGCGGCAGCAATCCCTGTAATCCTTGGAGCCATGCTGCTCTACAACCAGGAGACGAAAGTATATGGCTATATAAACCACACTCCGGTAACAGACAAGCAGCAGGCTATAGACCTCACACAGCAGATGTTTGACAATCTTGCCATTGCAGACGGACAAGATGCAGAAGACATTCTGGAAGGACTGCTAAAATTATAGAAACTGTAAAAAAGAACACAAGATATGAAAAGAATCATTGCTGCATTCCTGCTGGCCGCAGGTGCATTTATCCCAGGAATCCTTAACGCCCAAGCCCTCAAGCTGGACATCCAGGGCATCACATACGAAGAGGACACTTTAACATCAAAAGACAATATAATTGCCCATACAGCTATTTCGGTTAAAAAAACGGAAAAAAGCAGCGCTATAAGAATTGGCGGGTCCGGCAGGGCCTCAATCAGAGTCTTTGAGTTCGGTTGGAACATGGTAGACACAGACCCTCAAGGGGAATGGTTCAGCTTAAGGAACTGGAGATCCAACCAGGTTACAATAAACCCTTTCATCTTCAGTGCAACTTCCAACGAAGGGAATATCGGACTCTCTTTGGCTTTTGGTTTGAGATTCAACAACTATATGTTTGACGGTCCGTTCACAGTGGCAAAACAGGATGGCATGGCAGTATACGCCCCTATTATAGAAGATATAAGAAAAAGCAAGTTCACAACTGCAGCTCTGCACATCCCTATGGAGTTCACATTTGGCAAGCCCAAAAAGATTGCATTCTCAATAGGAGGCTATGCAGACCTTACTTACAGTTCGCACAGCAAAATCAAATATCAGGGTGGAAGCAAGGATAAGGTGTGGAACTATCCTGTGAATTTCCTTCAGTTGGGATATACAGCCAAATTTACAATCAAGAACACATCAATTTTCTGCAACTACACCCCAACCGGACTGTTCAAGAGCGGTAAAGGTCCGTGCATTGAAACTTGGACAATAGGTATTGGCATCTAAAACTGGCAGCCATGAAAAAATTCCAAATATTTATAGCAATAATGCTTTTGCTGTGCACAAGTGCTGCGGCACAGAGCGAAGGCTTCATGAAGCTGTATGAGGAGGCCGGACAGTCCCTGAAGGATGGGCAGGCGGGGATAACAACTACACAGCTGTCGGGAAAAATGCTGCAGGAGGTAATGCCTGCAAAGGCAAATGAGAAATTCAATGTGATAAACAGGATTGAGCACATCCGCCAGGTGAAATTTGCCCCCCAGGCAGACAAGGCCCTGTTTGAGAAATTTGTACAGCTGGCATCTGCGCAGGAGAGCAAATATGAGCTTATGTCGCAGATAAACGAGGATGGCCAGAAGGTAGAGGTCTTTAAGGCGCCATACGGGACACTAGACAGTGAATATCTGGTACTTATATCCAAAGGCGATGCATGCCTCGTGTGTGATATCACCGGCAATATAAGCATGAAGGATATAATGGCAATGCTATACGGAAAATAAGTTTTTTAAAGGGAAAGGCGGGCAGTACAACATTTTTTTGTAACTTGGAACCGGTTATAAAATTTGTTGACACTATGAAGAGACTATTGTTATCTGCGCTGTTGTTTGCAGCAGCTGCAACCGGCGCACAGGCAGATGAGGCCCGCCTTTTAAGGTTCCCGGCGACCAACGGAAACCAGGTGGTATTCTCATACGCAGGAGACCTTTACACTGCACCTTTGGCTGGAGGAGAGGCAACCCGCCTTACATCCCACATCGGATATGAAATGTTTGCACGCTATTCTCCCGACGGAAAATCAATCGCCTTCACCGGAGAGTATGACGGCAACCGTGAAGTTTACCTTATGCCGGCCAAAGGTGGCGAGCCGGTAAGGCTTACCTATACATCAACCAACGGCCGCGACGATCTTGGCGACCGTATGGGTCCCAACAACATTGTAATGGCATGGAGCAAGGACGGCAAGAAGATCGTTTACCGTAACCGTATCAATGACAGCTTTACAGGCAAGCTGTGGACCATTTCACCTGATGGCGGAATGCCAGAGCAGATTCCGCTTCCGGAGGGAGGCTTCTGCAGCTGGTCGCCAGACGGCAAAAAACTTGCCTACAACCGTGTAATGCGCGAGTTCCGTACATGGAAATACTACAGGGGCGGCATGGCTGATGACATCTGGGTTTATGACCCTTCTGCAAAAAAAGTGGAGAATGTAACAAGCAATGACGCACAGGACATTTTCCCTATGTGGATTGGCGAGGAGATCTTCTTCATCTCCGACAGGGACATGACAATGAACCTGTTCGTATACAACACCAAGACCAAGAAGACCGAAAAGGTTACCAATTACACAGATTACGATATCAAATTCCCTTCTACCAACGGAGAGATCATCGTTTACGAGCAGGGCGGATACCTTTTCAGCTTTGACCCTAAAACCCGCCAGAGCAAGAAAATCTCAATTACTCTTGCAGCAGACAACATCTACGGCCGCAACGAACTTAAAGATGTATCTGCAAAAGCCAACGGAAGGGGCGCAAGCCTTAATCCCGACGGCTCAAGAGTGGCAGTTGCTGTACGTGGCGAGGTATTCAATGTACCTGTAGGCGAAGGTGTTGTAAAGAACATCACCCGCACTCCGGGATCAAATGACCGCGGAGCAGTATGGAGCCCGGACGGCAAATACATTGCATATATAGGCGACTCAACTGGCGAGACAGAGGTATACCTTCAGGGAGCTTCCGGCGCCCCTGTCCAGCTTACTTCAGGCAATGACACCTACATCCGCCGCATTATATGGGGTCCGGACAGCAAAAAGCTTTACTACACCGACCGCAAGAACCGCCTTGTAGAGGTAGACATTGCAACCAAGGCAAAACGCACCGTAATGCAGAACCCTATGGGCGAGTTCAGAAGCATCAGCTTCTCGCCATGCGGCAACTGGATTGCATATACAAAATCTGCAAAGAATGACATGAG
>CALCHD010000163.1 GCA_937901105.1 uncultured Bacteroidales bacterium
CCCTCCTTGAGTACAGGCATATCAGAAGTGAACAGCATTGAGTGATGCCACGGGCACTCTCCAAACCAACGCGTGGTACCTCCGTTGGCCGGAAATGTTTCATCCTTGAGCTTCTGGTAATCAAGCCCCTTTGCCTCATCGCCTACAATCCAATCTACTGTCATGGAGTTGGTGGAAAGCGGTACATCCTGGGATACAACAACCATTATTGTCCCGTTGAAGAATGATACAACATCATCATACCTTAGCGGTTGGATTTTTGGCTGTTGGTATCCCAGCTTTTTGTGAGGTCTCTTTCCTACAACGTAGTGAACTCCGTTGATTAGCCCTATAAGCGCAAGTGATGAAATGATTGACGGCAGTGTACGCATTGATGCCTGCTTGAATGTCTCAGCAACGAATACTCCAGTGCTTCCTGGCATCGCAAACACGTTTCTGCGGATAAATAAAGCCTGCAGCATTGACTTGCCAAACCTTCTTCCGGCAAGAACAATGGCCGTATGTGGAGAAACCAGGTGAAACTCCTGTTGTCCTGGATTAAGATACACTAACTGTTGCTTCATCTCTGTCTACCTCTTCCATGTATATAGCTTTGAGTTTTCTTGCTTTCTCAACAATACCAGGCACAGGTTTCACACCCACAACCTGAGGGTCTCCTGTTGTTACAAGGTCTCCTATAACAACATCCTCATATGGAATCTTTTCTCCGTCATCCTGTTCCAGGCGGTTGTTCTTTATGAAAGCTTCGGCAACTTTTGTCAGGCTCTTGGCTTTATTATGGTCTCCAGCCCTTGCTGCATTGGCTGCTTCATCAAGCAGGCTGTTCACTTTGTTCTGTATCCAGTTTTTATGGGCAACAGGCACGTTTCCCAGCAGTAGCTTAACCTTGCCTATATCATTGTACGATTGTGCCCGTGAGACGCCATAATGCGCCCTGGCGTATGATGCCATGCGCGCATCTGATAAGTCTGGGTGGGCCATCCAGTATGTGTACAGGTCTCTTAGGCGGTCTGCAACTTCCTGGTCTACTCCCGATAGTTTTATCTTAGGGTCAAACAGGTGCATCTCCACCAGGCTATATGAATCATTTCTCGGCATACTCTTCCTCCTTCATTTTGTTCAGGAACTGCTGCATTGTCTTCTCGGCATCTGGTGAGCCTTTGATTGCAAACTTTGCAGTTGTTATTCTCTGCTCAAGCTGATACTTGAGCTTTCCTTTGTAGTAGGCCTTTGCTCTGTCTCCCTTCTTGAAGGATATTTCATCAAGAAATGCCTCCTCTGGGATATCGCAAAGCAAAGCTATCTCCGTTGGCGCAAAACAGAGGAAGGCCAGTGATTCAATTATACCTTCAACTGGCTGCGTGAAAATCTTCTCCCTTTCAAGCTCAGGGATAATCATTATACTAGAGTTTGACTGCTGCATTTTTCAGATTCTGTATGTCTTGTTTTATCTTGTTTACAACGGCCCTGTCGTCTGTCATCACATAGCTCTCTACACGGTAGTTTGCCGTTGCATTAGCACTCATTATTGTAACAAGCTGAAAATCAGTAGGGGGGGGTGAAACTGTGTATAGATACACAAATTTTGCGTGTGTTTCAGTCAGGTAAACTGCATCACAAATTTCCTCCAGCAGCAGAATCATCTCTCTGTGACGGGTGAGAATAGAGCTGTTGAGTACTAGTTCCAGGCGTATCACTTTACCTTGCTCCTTCAGGCGGAACATCCTCTTGAGCCAGCCTTCCACAACTGCAAACGAGCCCACGATTAAGGATACTGGCTCTTTTGTCTGCTCCAGCATCCTGTCTATGAGGGTAAAGTTATCTATTCGTGTTATGCCTGCCTGTACCATAAAACAAATGTAGCCAGTGTTAACCGGCTACATAAGGACACAAAATTTTAACTTAAATACACTATTGTATGAAACTCTTGTCACGGAGTCTTTGCAGAGTCTCTTCATTGATTTCAGCGCCGTTGTCTACAAGCATCTGGTAGTACTCCTGAATCTTCAGGCGTTGTGCGTCTGAAATGTTTTCCTTCTTGAGCATTTTGCTGATGTACGCTCTAGCTGAGTTAATCTGAACTGGTGTTACTGAGGCAGGAGCTTGCTGCGGCTGCTGCTCTTCCTCCAACATCTTCTTCTCAATCAGTTCGTATCTGTCTGCAATCTCGTTTGCCATAGATACTACTATGCTGCGGAATTCTGCACGTCCTACATCAGAGTTGCACTGTTTCATCTTCTCATGATAAGCTCGCATCTCCTTGTACAAGTCAGTGTTCTTGTCGTAGAGTTCCTGCAGCTGTGAAGGAAGCTCCTCTCTCTTGAACCTTTTCTTGTAGTTGGCTATGATTTCTTCAGCTAGAGAAATGTCATCGCACTCGTTAGAGTTGTCAGCATCATCGGCGCCACCGTTGTCATCAGGCTGTTGGATCTGCTCCGGCTCTTGAGCTGGCGCGTCCATCTGCCTGTTGTATGTGGCCTCCATCTGCATTGCTCTTGGGTGTGGCTTAATATTCATCTTGGCAACCTTTTTAAGGTTGTAAAGCAGGTGCTGCATAGAGCCTGTTCTGCCAATATATGAAAGCAGAGACTGATTCCTGCAGTACTTGCAAAGCAGGTGGAAGCCCTCCTGGAATGTGGGCTTCTCCTGCTCAAGATATTTTTTTACCTCCTCCATAATGCCTATACTTTAGGTGTCTCAATTCCTGTAGCACAGTCAATCTCTTTGCCTTCCAGTGGCAGTACGCCTTTATAGCATGGCATAGGGGTTGTGTCTGTGCACTCTACATTGATTGTCAAACCGTGAGCAGATGTAGGCGCACCGCCTGTATCTCCGTTCACATTGGTCAATGTAGGATAGTCGGGGCTTCCCACTACATGGAATTTATTGCCTGGCGAAGGGATGACGTAAACATAGTCGTCGTTTACAACCATCTTTGCGTAGCCTCTGGCGTTATCGTCAATCACAGGGAAAGACAGTGTGGCTTTGTTGATGTATGACTTACAGTCAGCCTCACCTTGTGGCTCAAATGTAGCCTTGCCTTTGCCATGTGTTGAGTAGATACTCATAAAGGTTACGCCCTGTGCAAGAGTGAAGTCTCCCTGGTAGTTCACCATCTTATCAAGGCTGGCGCTCTCCTCGTCAGGGTCATCAACAATCGTTGGCCACGAAGTGATGTCTTTCTTTCTAACTGCATAAGCAATAGGAAGGATTCCTGAAGGGTTAGGTTTGCCCGATTTGAAGTCTAGATTTGCAATTTTAATTGTCATAATGCTTCCTCCTTAATTTACTCGGTTGCCAACTGGTATGCCTGGAATACCCTTGGGTCAATAGACTCAAAGTCGGTACCAAAATACATTTTCATGAAGATTTGTACAACCTTAGGGTTGTCGCACTCACGGATCTTAGCCAGCTCGCTGTCCGACATCTGGTCGCATCCTACAAGAACGTTCTTCTTGTTTGAGATGAACATATTCTTAGCGTCTGCCATCTCTGAGAAGCTGGCGAACTCCAGTCTTCCATTAGTTCCGTGAACTGTTTTCTTCTCAAAAGAGGTGTTGTATGCAACTGAGCCAAGGTTAGCCAGGCACCAGTCATCATAAGCCTCTTTTACTGAGTCAGGACAGTATAGTTTCAATTTCTGGTTTCCGCGTTTCATTGCTTTTGGCAATGCACGGAACATCTCAAGCAACACGTCACCGGCGTTTGTTGCATCAATAGCTGAAAGAACTGTAAGGTTCTCTTTTGCTTTAGAGATGTTGCCTGCTGCCTTCTCTGTCTCAATGATTGTATCCAGACCGTTGAAGCCGTCAAGGGTTGTAGAGCCTGCGGAGTTGTGTTTTGCCATAAATACGGCGTCTCCCAGATTCTCTGTGCATGCACGAACAATCTCAAGGGCAACAGCCTTAACGATGTTAAGGTCTTTCAACCCTTTTGCAATCTTCTCTCCGTAGATTGTATCATATGCTGAAGACGGGTCAAACTCCTCCACAAGGTCCATTAGGAATGTCTCAAGAGTTCTTGAGGTCGTTGTGGTTGTGTTGCCCGCATCTTTTGATGTGCGGTAAGGTCTTAGCTGAGCGCTTGAGCTAAGGCTTCCAACGGTCTCCTTGCCGCGGATGCCAGTTCGCAAACTCATGTGCTGCAACAGGTGTGCAATGCCTGCAATAGGCATATTAAGTAGTTCCTTTCTGAACTTGTGACCTGAGCCAACAAGAGCAGTAGCAATGTTAAGTTTAGTTACGTCTGCCATGGTTATGAAAAGTTTTTAATGTGTTCCAAACAAGTTGACATAGGAGATTCGTCATCCTCCTCCTTATTTGCGTATGCGTTAGCCGGTTTCTCTGCTCCCTCAGGGTCCTGCAGCTGCTCCTCCAGCTCGCTTACTCTGCCCTGAAGCTGGGTAATTGTTGCGTCCCTCTCGGCAATTGTGTTGTCTCTTTCTGCAACCTGGTTCTGCAAGTTGTCTCTCTCCTGGATGATTGTGTTGGTGTTGGCTAGAGCGTTGTCCACAGCCTCTAGCTGCTCTTCATTAAGAGTCACCATACCTTCAGCATCCTGCTCTAGAGTGCCTACGCCCTCTACAGCCTGTAAATTTTCAAATCTTTCCATTGAGTTGGTATTGTTGGTGTTGGTATTATCATCTTCCTGTGCCAGCGCAACAACTGCATCAACAGCGCTCTGCAGAGGTCCTATTGAGTCAATCAGTGAGCCAACTACGTCAACGGCTCTGTATGTGCGTCCAAGCAGATGCTTATCACCTACTGCTGGCCTGTTCTTCTTAACGTCTTCCTGGAACTGCTGCGCCAACGGGTCTAGCGACTCTCTGATGACGTTGAAGTTTCCTTTCAGAGCCTCTTCATAATCGCGGTTTTTTTCGTTGCTCAATGATGAATATATACGCGCTGTAACATAGCCGTTGTTCTCATTGAATTCCTTGTATCCCTGCAGACACACCATTACGCCTATGCATCCTACCTGGTCGCTCTCGTGCGATGCGATAACCTGATTACAGTATGATGCTATGTAGTATGCTGCTGAACCGCACAGACCATCAACCCATGCTACAATAGGCTTCTTGAGAGAAGTTATAGTGTCGGCCATTTCAGGAACAGCAGATGCCAGTCCTCCGCCTGACTCAACAACAAGGATGTGTCCCATCACGGATGGATCATCGTCCGCAGTTCTCAATCTGTGCGACAGTGTTCTTGTGCCAACCTCGCCACAATCTCCGTCATGCTTGAGCACTGTGCCCACCAGCGAAACAACGGAGATGAACTTCTCGTCTTGAGTTTTTGACTGAGAGTTGACCACTTTTGCGCCAAGTATATCTACAAGATAAGGCGCCCTGGCAGGATCTTCATCTGCCTGTTCCATCTGTAGGCCGTTAAGCAATCCTCTAAGCACGTTCTGGTTTGCCAGACCTACTTCAGGGGTTATCATCCATTGCCCGCTAAGGATATGTGAAAGAAAAGCGTATCTCATTTTTGCGTTTTGTACAAAAATGGGGTACGCTTAAGCCAATACAAAGGACCATTTTAACGGCCATAATAACTTCCGTGTGGTGAGCGGCAGGTTATCTGCAGAGTTTTTTCCGATGTATCAAACCCTGTAATACCTGTACTCAATGATACCTTGGCGGGGAAATTTTTACTCCCGACAATTTTCATCCTCCCATCAAGCAGTGTTACAATTGCAATCTTGTAACCGGCTATTGCCTTTGTAAATTTACTGTCAGACGTATCGTTCTGCTCCCTGTTGGTTACTGATACAGATATTTCTGAAAGAATCCCCCCTGAATCTTCAGACCAGTCCTCCTCAAAAGAGCCTGTTCCTGGAGTGAACTTGTACTCCGTTGCAGCTTCAGAAATATAATCAGCCAAAGGTATTGTGCTACCAGGTGAGAAGAAAGAGAAGTCTGCTACAGCAAATGCTTCAACAAGCTCCAGTTTTTTTACTCCAATCTTCATAAAAACTCAAAAATTTCGGGACATCAACAGCGTTGATTTCTATTGTTTTACATCGTTTTTTTATGGGACATCAGCAGCGCTGATTATAGCAGTGACTGTATCTTGTTCGCCCCATTTTTTTCCTTCTTCTTGCAGTGCCTGTACCAGTACTTTTTCAAAGCTTCATATGTTATGAAATCCATCTTTATGTTGTACGCTGTAAGAAACGCCCCAATGGCTTTCTTTATCTTGCATTCTGGATTTGCGGCCAGATGTGATTCCATATACACTATAAAAGTACTATGGTACAGCTTCATCAGGTAGTTGCAGATGCGTGCCTGCCCCTCCTCGTTGAAGTAGTTTCTGAACAGCGTGTTTATCCTGGTGTTCTTCTCCCTGTAAATGTTGTATGTGCGTGTACTGCTTTCCGTGGCCACTAGAGCTATGCGGATATATTCGCTCCTATCTCTGATGATCACGGGAACAGGTGGCGCTGTAAGCAGGTTCTGCTTGCACATGCACCAGAGGATGTCATCCTTTTGGGGCATAAGCAGGTCAGAGCCATTCGTGCTCACTATAAACTCCTTTAGGAGTGGTCCTACTTTTACATCTACTTCAATTATGTCTGTCATCTGCAAAGATTGTATTGATGGGTGAATAAATAAAGGTCATCTGTCTTGGATGTATATGCGTCCTGCTTGAGCTGCTCTTTTGAAGTCCTGCAGGTGGTTTTGCGTCACTTGTTGTGCTATCCACTGTGCAGGATCTACAAGGGAGTTATACATCACATTTTTCCCTGGAAAAATCTCATTTGGCTTGGCCAATCTCATTTTTGGCGGCAGTTTGTCGTATATCCAGATGCCGGAAAACTGCTCATGCTTGTATGGAAATTTATTTTTCATCATTTTCAGTAAAAGGTTTCGGAAAAAATTGACGCTTTGACGCCACCTTTGTAACTATTTGTTATACAACATTTTATTGGCGTCAAATTTCAAAAAAATGCATTGACGCCATTTTTGCTTAAAATTTATATAACTCATTGAGTATTAATGCGGTCAAAAAATTTTTCAATTTTTTCTATTTTTACCCTCTCGGTCAGCCATTTTTTTTTGACGCCATTTTGACGCCTTTTTTGACGCCTTATAACTTATTTATACTCAATACTTTATACTTCTTTTTTCTTTAAGGCGTCAAAAGGTCAAAGAAAAAGTAAACAAAAGGTTGTAACATTGTAAAAATTTTGGAGGTCAAAAAATAAAACTCGTCTTTCAGAGCTTTATTTTAAGGCATATTTTCTCTATGCCTGGAATGGTGGTATGTCTCCTTCTGGCAGTAATGAAGGCTCGTCTGCTTCGGGTTTTTCTGCTGCTATGTAGAAGAAGTAGCAATCTTTTCCGTCAACCTTTCTTCTTATCTCGTTACGCTCCCTCTCTGTTGTTGTCTTGAGCATTTCCGGCGGGTTAAAGGTATACTCTTTATACCTGCAGTAATCAATGACTTTCTTCTTGAAAGTTGTTGCCTTAATCATGTCGGCCATTCTCTTGCTCAAGCAGCTTTTGTAGTCCATGAAAGCATCCTCTCTGTTGATTTCCCTATTGAGCCTATCTTCATTGAAGTAGTTTTCGGCCCAGTATATGAATTCATCAGTAAGGCTTCTCTGCAGCATCCTCTTCTCCAGCTGTTGCATAGGAGGTTGGATTTTCTCCTGAAACCTGATATACGTTGAGAGACATTGAAGCATGAAGTTATAGAAATGATTCATCTCCTGAGGAGTATAATCATCCAGGATACTTTTTCCAAACTCTGTTCTAGGGCTCCTCTCTTTCAGTGTTCCATCCTGCGTTCCAGGGTGGTAGTAGTCTGAGAATGCTACAAACCATGTACGCCTGCGCAATGACGCGTCAAAATTTTTGATCGCGTGATTGGAAGAGAATCCCACCTTAGGAGATTCTTTGTAGTCCAGGTTATATGCGTTGGCATATTTGCAGTTTACTGTAATGTCTCCAGTAATGTTCGTCATGAATCGGTGCAGGTCAATTGTCTCCTTCAGGTCATCATAGTTAATAAAATCCGTTATACCTCTCACTACGCGCTGGAACATGAAGTCATCATTCTCAGGGTTTATCTTTTGACCATCTTCGCGTATTGCACATCTGAGATGCTTGATAGAATTCATGAACAGGGACTTTCCTGTACCGCCTTTGTGCTCTCCTTCATCTGACTGTTCTATCTCCATTGCATATACTCCCCACGCTTTTCCGTCCTCCTTGTATTTGAACAACAGATACCCCAGCGCCATCACTTTGTTTATAAAGTGCAGGTCTATCTCCTTGCGTTCGTCTTTGGTGAGTTGGATTCCCATCTCTTCCTTCCTCCAGTACTGGCGCCCGGTATTGTACAGGTACTGCATGAATGTACACTCCCAGCTGGAGAATGATACTTCATACCTGTCAATGTCGCGCAGCGCGTCAATTTCCTTTTGTATAGAAAAAAACTCAGGGGTGTGGGGAGCAAAGCTAGCCTGGTGGTTTTCTAGTTCTACAAGTTGTTTTGTTTTGCGTATTTCAAAAAATGGTTTCTCCTGCACAAAGTCAAAGTCAACAATCTTGTCTTTGTATACGTGGCAGTTCAGTTCGGATGTTTTTACTATGCGAATCTCGTCAGCAGTCACCCTTACTGCTCCGTTGCGGAAGAATACATGGTCGTAAGTCTTGCCGGCAGACACCAGGTTTATAGAGATAGTCTCCAGGTTGTCTAGGTTTGTTGCCGTTAGCCATCTGCTCTTGTCTATTACGCCGTGCAGCCCGTGGCTGTAATAGTGATGGTTTTTACGCAGGTAGTCTACTAGTATTGTCTTGCATCTCTTGCCAATACGCTCCTCGTTTATCAGCTCTATTACATTGTCTTGTACATAGCAGAATGTATATCCGCTTCTGTGCGCTGAAGATGCTATTGTCCAAATACCGCAAGCAGAAAGGAAATGTTTCATCTGCACCGTATCAAGTTCATATTTTAGACCTCCTTTCTTGTCTGCGCTGAGCTGCCAGAACTTGAGCGAATTGGCAGTTTTTACAAGACCTGAAAAAAGCTTGTGCGGATTGCTCTCCTCTTTCGTTCTATACTTGAGCATCATATCCTTTACATCTTTGCAGTATTTGCCAGGCTTGCCTGTAGGTATACTCCTCAAGCTGTCTGGTAGCATCAGCAGTTTCAGGTCAAGGTCCTTCAGGCAGAGTTTGTATGTGTTGCGTATGCCTGTTTCGTCCAGGTCATAGCATACATAAATCTCTTTCGCCAGACGTTTGATGATATAAAGATCTGAGTTCTTCAGGTCGGCTGTCTCGCTGTTCAGCCAGCAGACATTGTATCCGGCTGCTCGTGTGTTCAGCGCATCGGACCCGCCAGAGCAGAGAATCAGTTCTGACATCCTTTCATCGTCTTCATCTGTGCAGCTTCCATCTGCAGGGAATTTGTTCTTCTCCTTAGCATCTTTGAACATCCTGAGGAACTTCTCGTCTCCAAAGATGAAGTCGTCTGGCTTCTGTCCGTAACTCATGAAGCGCAGTTTGCCTACAGGCTGGTATATCTTGCCCCATGCGCCGTAGTCATATGCAAAGATTGGATACTCTTCAGATGGAGAAATTTTGTACGATTTCCCCTTTTCGTTTTTTCGTGTGATGTAGTATTCAACCGGCTTGAGCTGCAGAGCGTCGCAATGCTCCTGCTTTATCTTCCACCCAAGATAAGCAAGCTCTGAAGCAAGGAACTTGCCGTCTTCCCTATATTTTATCTGTATCTCGTCCACTCCCGGCACTTCTTCCATCTTTGGCATTGGCTCCACCTTGTAGCCTGTTCCTGCGTTAATCAGGTGCGGTGCATATTTGCGGGCAATATGCTCAAGGGCCTGAGGAAAAGTAAGGTGTTCGCGCTCCATCACAAGCGTGATAGCTGTATATGCTTTTTGGTCTGAGCCACCCTTGTCTTGGAAAAACCATATGCCTTGCTTGTTGAACACTACGGCAGACGGATTCCTGTCGTCTTCTCTTATCTTGAAATTTCTCCTGCCTGAGAATCCTGCGGATGCTTGCGGGTAGTATTCCAGTATTACGTTTTTTCCGCCGTCCGTAGCGGCGAAAATATCCTCTTTCTTTATCATAATCAGAAAAAGCAGGGAAAGTATTTTGAGCAAATATTATTTAACCAAACCTATATAAAACAAATATGTCAGCTTTCCCTGCTGTGCTATGATGTTCTATATTATAAGTTTACAGGCGGGAAGGCAAATGAGCCTTCAATTGCAGCAAAGTCTGATAACTTGTACTCTTCCAGTATTCTCTTTCCAAACATATCTCTCTCGGGAGAGTCTAGGTCTATCCCTTTTACTTGCGTTGTTGGACTTTCGCTGTCAGGTACTCCCATTCGGAGTATCTGCACTCTATGGCCCAGTTTCGTTATAAGTATCATAGTTTTGTATTATTCTTTTTAACTCTGTGTGAATCCTTGTAGCTCTTGTTACTTCCTGTACTGTTACGTTTGCATATTTTATGAAGAATGTAAGAGCTGCGTTTATACATTTGGCGTCTTCAACTGATACGGAGACAATTCCGTTTTTTTCATTACTCATTTTTCTGTTCTGTATCCAGTTGGAGAGTTAAAGAGTTAAAGGATTCACCGATAATGGCTGAGACGGCACGGACCTGACCCTGATAGCTCACCTTATTGTACCAGTAGCTGAGGGTGCCATTGCTGAAGTCCAGATCCCAGGCGTAGGAAGCCGAGCCCTCCGCGCTGCTCCAGTACCATGTTCTTTGAAGCAATGTTGCACCAGTGATAAGCTTCAAGCCATCGTTTATGATCTTGAAGTTTCTCCACATCATCACGAGCTCTGCCGCTGAAGGCAGCCACCATTGGCCGGCTGTAAGACCTGCTCCATTGGCGTTGGTTCTTGAATATTTATAGCAATAGCCTGGAGCGCATTGCTTGCCATCTTTTTTAAAGCTTGGGTGTGCAACTATTGCTGCTGTTTTCTTCTTGCCTTCCCAGTCGTTTATTGCATAGTATGTTGCTTCAACCTCTTCTGTGGCAACATCTCTTTTATTGCTCCATCTCAAGATTTTTTCTTCAGGTGCTATTACAAGGTTTCTTCCTTCGCATACTACAAGAACTCCGTCTGCAATCTCTCCGTTATTTTGTAGTGTTGGCCACAATGAATATTGTGCTGCAACTGCTTTGTTATCCTCCTTTCTGTGGTAAAGGATGTAAGCTCCGTCTTTCATTTTTGTGTCTTTCATATCTGTGTTTTAATTAAATTTTACTATTTCAAACTGCTGAACGAGCATCTTTTTCATTATCACTTTTGCGGCCATTTCCGCTAAAGCAGGAGAGGAGTATTTATACACCCATCCCTTATCGTCTCTTGCCAGGCGTTCGTTTATTTTTATTGCGTACATTGCTTTTTCTGTTTTATGATATCCCTTGCTTTCATAAGTGTAATGTCATCCACTTCGCATATCATTTTTATAAACTCTTCTCTGCCCATCTCTTTATATATCGGGAGCCAGTCTCTCTGAATAAGATCTGCCGGCTCCCCTGGAGGAATGGCCATCTGGCCGTCTCCAACATAATGCCTGCTTTCCGGGTTGCTTAGTTCAAATATTGTTATGCCATGTTTGTTTATAAGAACATAGTTCTTTCCCATAAATTGGCAGCCGCCGTAAAACCTGGCAACTGATAGATGGCTGCTCCTCCAGTACTTTTCAGCCATAAGAATTGGCTGAGTTTTCTTAATACCTCTTTCCATGTTTATATTCCCTTGTTTCGTTGTACTTCATTTTCAGCTCTATGTGATATTCCAGATGTATTCCTGTTAAGTAACTTAAACATACTATTGTGCTGGCGGCTGTATTAAGGTTCCCTGTGTTTAGTAAGTCTTTAGCTATATCATGTATTTGTTCGTTGAATGATTGATTTTCTTGAATTTCTATATGATACAGTGCTATATCTTCTTTTCTCTCTCCAGCCAAGTCTAGTATTCTTATATACGCATCTGCCATTTCATCTTCCATTGTATCTTTGATGTATTTCTCAAAGCTTTTTTGGAATCCTTCTTTCGCCTTGTTTTCTTGGAATTGTATTCCATCAGCCCTCCTGTTTTCTCTGTGTGCTTCTACAGCTTCGTATAGCTCTGCCACTATAAGTGATACAAAATGTTTGTCACTATATTTTTCATCATGAAAACTATTGTCTGTGGCAATTTTATGTGCCCTTTTTATCCAATTTGTTTGTCTCATAGTTTCGCGTTCTTTATATTTTTTTCCATTATAGCCACAGCTGTTTTTATTGGCTGCGTCAGTTCTACGGTGCAGCCGTCCATGTATGCATCAATACAGCCTCTGAGCTCTCTCATGTATTTATATGTTTCATGCCTGGTTGTATTGCATTTCAATTTTTTCTGTATGATTTCAACATTCTCACTGTCTATTTTATTTAACGACCTGCAGCATAGATACGCCATGATTGCATATGTCTTAACGTCATCATCCTCTACCCCCACATGCTGCCTGTTCAGTTCGTTTTTGACAGTTGTCATAAATATGAAGAAGTCAAGGGAATGTTTCTGCAGAAGTTCCTGAACCTTTGATTGTGCGCATTCCAGAACAGGTTGGTTCATCTTCTTCCTTAGTTCCTGATTAAAGTCTACTCTGAAGGCTTTAACCATTCTTGCAATTTTTTTATACTTCTCAACCTTCCTGTTTCTGGCGGCATTAAGTGCCTGGTCTGTGTAGTGCCTGCAAGTTCTGCAAAGAGATATGGCGTATATGCCATTCTTACGCGTTCCTGCTCTGTGAATTTTTCCTCCAGGAATTTCATTTCCCTCTCCTCGTTCTTCTTTTCAAACTCTGCTTTAAAGCGTAAGAATTCCTCTTGGATTTCACTCTTTGGCCTTTTCAGCCAAAAAAAACGTTCGGCGTTTATCCTTTGCATCTGTTTGGGATCAATGTTGTCATGAGGTCTTTTTATAGCCTCTTTCAACATGGCTCCCAGCTCAACAACCTTCAGAGCTTTTGCTCCGCTTTTTATGGTTCCTTCAGCAAGTACAAAATAGCGTTGTCCCACTTTAATTTTTGGCTGTACTTTATCTGAGCATAACCTTTCTTTGATTACTATAAGGTCGCCCATTTTGTATGTGATTGGCTTCTGCTTTTTCATACGCCTGCCTCCTGTAGTTTTGTAAGCAGATATGCTCGTGTGATGTTCTTTCCTGTTAAGGATCTGACCTTCTGCACGGCATTTGTGAAGTGGGTTACTACGGTGGCTGTGCTTATTTTCAATGCAGCTGCAATTTCTTTATCCGTGAAACCTTCACGCATATACATCAGGCACTCCTGTTCTCGTTTTGTGAACGGTGCCAGCAGCTGCTTGCAGAAGCATTTTGAGTACTGGCATCCTGTGCAGTGTGATGCTATTTCTACGTTTGAAATTCCTAGTGCTACATCAATGTCCACCTCTGCATCCACTGAGCCGTACAGGCACCAGCACATACGCTGGATTGTTTCCTCGTGGCCGTATTGGGATACAAGAGAGTTGTATGCTTCTCTGTATCCCATCAGGTTTTTCAATACTGCAAATTGTGCGTTCTTGGGAAGTGTGAGAAAAGAGGTGTGCATTTGTCCCTGGAAAAGGAAGTTCACCCTGTTTTTAGCGGAGGCCATTATCTCCAGGCCTGTGCTCTCTTGTTGAAGAACTGATGCAAGAGCTGATTGTATGGTTTTCATAAGCTGCGGTATGAAGCTGCAGTAAATTAAAGGCCAGTATTATGGAGTCATGCTCCGGCTTGCAGCTTCTTTTCGCCCTGGCCTTGTTGGTTATGGGGTTTTGATTAAAATTGGTTTTTCACGTTACTGATTTTTCTTTAATTCTCTTGATATCCTTTTACTGAGTTTAGAATGGATGTTTTCACCAGTCTCCATTCTCTTTTTTACTCTGTTCACATTCTGTCTTGATGTCTTTAGCTTTTTGGCTATTTCTGATACCGTTCCGTATTGCATACTAATTTTTCTGTATTTCTGCTCTTTTTAATTGTGTTTACATTTGTATTGTCGGTTGTGTTTACACTTGCAAATATATATATCAAATTTCAAAAAAAGAAATAAAATAGCTCAAAATTTGAAATTGTGTTTCAAATTTTGTTACAATTAACTGATTATCAGAGACTACCTTTAAGAAAAACTTTTTATGGATAAGTCGTTTACTGAGAAAATTGTCGGAAACTTGCATAAAATACTCATAGCTAGGAATCTTACCCAAGCTAGCATGGCAGAGTTTGCAGGAACAACTCCTTCTCAATTCAGCAAGATTTTGAATGGTCAGGTGAAATTAACGCTTGAGCAAATTTCAAATATTGCAACTCATCTTAAAATGTCTGAAATTGATTTAATCACTTATCCTGAGAAGTATGTTCCGCTTTCTGAAAAGAAGTCAGAGCCTGTTGAAGCTGTTCTTCAAATACGTTTGCAGCAGGAGAAGAAAGATCAGGTTCTAAGGCTTGTTTTTGGAGAAAATAATCTTGAAATTCTTAATAGGTAGTATGGATTTATTATTCAATGATTCTTTTGAGAATCTGTTACAATCTAATGGATTCTGTTTCTGTTCTCATTATTGCGAACACCTATATAAGAGGACTTTTACAAAAGGTAAAATAGCTTTTCAGAATGATAGAAATTCTGTTAAGGTTTGCTTGGGTAGTCATATTATCTTTTGGAAGGAAATGATTCCATCTGAAATGCTTGCCTCTATTTTTTATTTTTCTAGTCTTACTCAACAAGAAAAATCTTTCTTTAAGCGCCTTCGTTTAGTTTCGGTAAACGAGTTTGATTGTCACCTTTTGTATAATGCTTTGACTACAAATTTGAATGATATATATTGGTTAGATACGAAATTATATCGTACTTATAGATATTTGCATGCTCATCTGGAGAATCTTAAATCTGTTCTTCAGACTATTAGTGAGCATTCTTCTGGGACAAAATCGGGACAAACTCATGAAAAAACAGCGTTTTAATAAAATGTTTAGTGCTGATTGTCAGTATAGTAGTTTTTCATATGCGGGGTCGTTCAGTCCTGCCTCCGCTACTACCAGGAAAAAGAGCAACTCGGAAGAGTTGCTCTTTTTTTTGTACATCCACAAAAAATGGATTTTAGTCAAAGTCCGCTTCAACGAGCTTGAATGCGCTGTTGAATGTGAGCTCCACTCTGTTGGAGAGCTTTACATCATAGTGTCTGTCATCCTTTTCAATTGAAATAACCTTTGCATCCGGGTATTGGGCCTGGATGTAGATGGCAATCTGCTCAGGTACTATTCCGGCCGGAATTCCTCCCTTGCAATTTATGTTTGTCCATTCACCGTTGCGGTTGAATTCAATTTTGTCGCCGTTCTTGAAAACTACGTCGTAGTTCTTGTCCAACATGTATCCCTCAACTGTTGAGAGTATGATCTCTGCAGAAGGGAAGTGTTTCAATATAAGCTGTTGGGCGGTTGCCGGCATCTGTTTAAGTGTTACCGGTCTGTTGTTGTCTGCCAGGGCATGATTGCATACCATAAAGCAGCAGAATCCCGCAATTAGGGAAAGTGTAAGTTTTAAAGTTCTTTTCATGTCCATTATTTTTTAGCGGTTAAAATATTTTTCCGTTTCTGTTCATGTGGATGAATGCCTCGGCACGTCCGCAACGGAATTCCATGCCGCGGAATTTTTCCATCATGCCGTGGGAACTGTCGTACCAGTCGGCAGGTGCCTGGCTCTGGTGGCAGAATGTAGCCTTGCGTTTTACCTCTGCAGCCGGGGTGATGTCTACCCAGTCTGTAGGGTTGAACAGCTGGCTCTGTATTCCCGACATCACTTCAAAGAAATAGAGTTCAAAGTTGTAGCCAAGGCGGCGCCATGCATCAAATACCAGTGTGAAGCAGGTTCTGTGGTCGGCATGGGAATCCATAGGCCAATGGGTAAATACAAGGTCAGGCTTTTCGGCGGCAATAATCTCTTTCATTTCTGTGTAGCGCTCTTTTGTAACCTCGCTGCTGCCGTCAATCTGGGTCATGAACAAAGGTCTTACGTCCATTATCTTGCAGGCTTCGGTTGCCTCTTTTACCCTTATTGCAGAGGACTCTTCGTGGGTTTTTCCTTTAATGCCGGCTTCACCTCTGGTCATGTACACAGATACTACATCCCATCCGGCCTTGCGGAGCATTACCATTGTGCCGCCGCAGCCTGTCTCGGGATCGTCGGGATGAGCACCTATTATAAGCGCTTTTTTGGGTTTGTTGCCCTGGGTTGATGCTGTGGCATCTGATGACTTTTCAGATGCAATTGCATCTATTCCAAATATTGTTGATCCTGCTACCGCAGCTCCTGTCAGTTTAAGCATGTCTCGTCTGTTCATATGTGTATGTGTTAGTGTCTAACAAATATAACAAATATTTGGTTTAAATCATTAACTTTGTAGCTCATAAATGGATTAAAATGGGAAAAATTTTCAGAGACAAATATTTTTGGATTGTACTCCTTACAAGTTTCCTTTCATTGTTCCTCTTTTTGGGCAGCAGCAATTTTCATACCAGGGGTGAGCCGCGCGAGGCGCTGGTTGCACAGGCTATGATAAATGATTCCAACTGGACACTTCCAACAACCAATGGCGTGGATATGGCATACAAGCCGCCGTTCTTCCATTGGATGATTGCCTCGGCCTCTACTGTTGCCGGGGAGGTGAACGAGTATACATCACGTTTCCCTTCGGCGCTGGCTTTGGCGGCAATGGTGATTGTGGGGTATTTCTTTTTTGCAAAGAGACGGGGCAAGGAGCTTGCTTTCCTTACAGCCATGCTTACCCTTACCAATTTTGAGGTGCATAGGGCAGGAGTGAACTGCCGTGTGGATATGGTTCTGGCGGCCTTTATGGTTATAGCGCTGTACCAGCTCTATAAATGGGCGGAGAAAGGCCTCAAGGGTATTCCGTGGGCTGGAATCCTTATGCTGAGCGGTGCATTCCTTACAAAAGGCCCTGTAGGTCTGGTGCTTCCTTGTGCTGTAGTGGCAGCATTTGCCTGGATAAGGGGAATAGGCTTTTTCAGAATCTGCTCCTCGTTTATAGCTGTGGCGCTGGCAGCCTGTGTGATTCCGGCATTCTGGTATGTTGCAGCGTGGAAGCAGGGTGGGGAGCCGTTCCTTCAGCTTGTACTTGAGGAGAACGTATACAGGTTCCTTGGCAAGATGAGCTATGCTTCGCATGAGAATCCGTGGCCTTACAATGTGATGACAGTGATAACCGGATTTGTGCCGTATACAATCCTTATAGTAATGTCATTGTTTACCCTCAAATACACCAGAGTGGCATCAAGGCCGCGTGAGTGGTGGGGCAAGTTTATAAATTGGGTAAAGCAGATGGACGATACCCGCCTCTTCTCGCTTTTGAGCATAACAATAATGTTTGTCTTCTATTGCATTCCAAAGAGCAAGAGAAGTGTTTATTTGCTCCCGATATATCCATTCATAGCATATTTTATAGCAGAGTACATAGTTTGGCTGTTCAGGTACAGGCCAAAATCCCTCAAATGGTTCAATACCACAATGGCATGGCTGCTGATGGTTCTTTCTGCAGTGTTTGTTGTGGCAAGATGCGGCCTTGTGCCACATTCCGTGTTTGGAACAGGAAAGCATGCAGCCGAGAACATTTCGTATCTGAATGCCCTTGAGGCCCTTCCGTTCTCAGTGGAGTTCCTGATTGCCCTTTTGCCTGCTGCGGTTGCCGTGATGTATTTTGTGGGAGCAAAGAAAGCTGCCCAGGGTGCAGAGTGCAGCTGTATGGGCTGCAGCTGCGGTGAGATGAGAGTGAAGCTGTCGGGAATAATAATGGCTTTTGTACTTTTCTTTGCGTTGGACGGAGTGTTCCAGCCGGTGGTGCTGAATGTGAAGTCTAATAAGGATGATGCCCATAAGATTGCACAGCTTGCTCCGCAGGGGTATGTGTACTCTTACATTACAAATACCGTAATGGCAAACAGGCTGCATCCGTTTACAATCAATTTCTATTTGAACAACAGGGTGGTTCCGTTTGTGGATTTTGCTCCGGAGCATGGGTATGTGATAATTGGAGATAAGGAGGCCGGCAAGTTCAAGGATACCTATGGAGCTGAATATGACATTGAAATGGTTGATGGCATTGAGTTCAAGAGCAATGATTTCAGGGACCGTACCCATGTTTATAAATTTGGCAGGAAACAGCTATGAAAAAGACAGTTATAAGACGTTTTGCGGTAGCAGCGGGTTATCTTTTGGGAGTACACCTGCTGGCTCTGCTTTTCTTTGGAATCTTCCGTCTGGCATTGTTCTGTACAACCAGCTATGTGTTTCCGCAGGAGATAAAGGGCGAGTGGCTGCTCCAGGGGATTGCCTTTGTTAAGGGATTGTGGTTTGACAACGTGATAGCCTGCTATATCCTTATCCTTCCCCTTGTGGTGATGTGGATAGCGGGACTATTCAAGTACACTGCAAAATGGCTATATAGGGCGGTTGCAATATGGTTCATTGTGATGTATGCGGTGGCGTTCTCGTTCACTGCGGCCAATATTCCGTATTTTGAGTATTTCTTTAAGATAATCAACTCATCAATCTTCAACTGGTTCGGCTATGCCGGTACAACAGCAGGAATGATTGCAGGTGAGAGTTCTTACTATTTCCCTATAGCCCTTGGCTTTGTATGCATAGTGCTTTTTGGCATTATTGTGTACAGGATGGGGATGAAGCTCTACGCCATTTCGGCTGAAAAGGCACTTCCTTATTCGTTGAAGGATTTTGGAGCGGTCCTCATTTCAGGAGCACTCCTTTGCGGTCTGTGCGTATTTGGAATCAGAGGCCGTACAGGATACAATCCCATTAAGGTGAGCCAGGCATATTATTGTCAGGATCCGTTCCTTAACCGTACCGATTTCAACTCCTTGCGCATCGTAGATTTTCAGACAGTGTCCCCAGGCAAGTTGACCCTTGACGGTATAGACCGTCTGGCCTGCCTCGTTATAGATATCGTAGCTGTCAAACCACGAAAAGAACCGCTGCTTAAATAACAGTTTCATCCCTTAACCTCACGCCTTCCCAAAAATCAAAATAAGTATATATCATGGTGACAGTTCATTACAGGATTCGGTAGCCAGACTCACACAGATTATAAACATAAGACATCTTATCTTCCTGTGTCCGGAATGTAAGCTTCTCAAATCCTTCTGTTTCCCGGAATGTAATAATTCGAGCCTTTTTATTTATCCAAGCGATAAACTCTACTCGTTCTTCATGGTCTTCTTTCATTTTCGACAACACCCTTCATTATCTTATTCGTGTAATCGTATACCTGCTTCCAGTTAAGCGTTTTTATAAGTGCTCTGGCATTTCCGGTGCGTGTAATATACTCGGTTTTTCCCGTGGTCAAATATCCGTACAGCTGTGCGTATGGATCCAGGCCAGTTTTTTCTATGGAGGCGACAATGCTTTCCATAGCAGAAATAAATTGAGTATCTTCCATTGTTGCCTCCATCTTTGTTTAGCATATTAATACAATGAGGATAGGTTTAAACCCATGATTTCGAACAATCTGCGTTCCAATGTGTGAAGAATCATGCTATGTTTCCGTATCACCATTTTAACACTCATGGATTATTATTACAACATTTATGACGCAGTAGGATTCACAAAATTTAGTGGTTTCTGTTCTCCAAAAAGAGTATCCTTATCGGTGAATGTGCTAATCATATGGTCTGAGTGCAGCAGTCCTGTCGTTCAAACTGGTAGTCACCTGAATTATTACTAAATAGCAAAGACCTCCGGTTCACCGGCACAAGGAGAGGTTTTACTTGTTTATTTCGTTTTGTTA
>CALCHD010000164.1 GCA_937901105.1 uncultured Bacteroidales bacterium
GGAGTTCCTGCTACCAGCGGTGACTGGGCATCTGGAAACATGTCTACAAGTGCGATGTCTAATTTGAATCCTAGTGACATTGAGAGCATTACTGTATTGAAAGATGCTGCTGCTGCTTCATTGTACGGTTCAAGAGCTTCTAACGGTGTTATCCTTATTACCACCAAAAAAGGTAAATCAGGCAAATTGACATCTACATTCAAGGCAAGTGCAGGTTTCTCATACTTTGCTTATGACAACTATCCTTTGGCTTCGGATGCACAGATGGAGGAGCTTCACAGACAGGCATGGTACAACTACGGTGAGAGAAACCCAAGCAAATGGAAATCTTACGGTTCATTGGATAAATATACTGCAGAAATGGTAGAGAAATACTATCCTGCACGTGACTATGACAAATATATCTATAGAGACTGGGAGGATGTCCTTTTCCGTACAGGTATCTCACAGAACTACGAGTACAGCGTATCTGGTGGTGGCGAGAAAGGAAAGATTTATGCTTCAGTAGCTTACACAGACCAGCAGGGTGTTGTTTCAATTGATAACCTTCAGAGATTCTCAACTACTGTAAATGGTGAGACCAATTTGAACAAATACATTAAGATTGGTGCAAACTTGCAGTATTCAAGACAGTTCCAGGAGGGTCACCAGGAGGGTGCTTCAACCAAGGATAACCCATTCTTCATCTGGAAAGTTGTATTGAACCCTAGATGGCCTTATGCATACAAAGAGGACGGCTCTCTATATCTTGAGAGATGGAACTCATCTTATTCTACAATCAACCCTGTTGCTTCATATAATGCACAGATCAATGATGCAAAACAGAACCGTTTGATCATCAAAGGTTTTGTAGAGGCTAAATTTACTGACTACCTTACTGCAAAAACAACATTGAGCACTGACTGGCTTTATGTTCATGACAGGTTCGGATGGCTATATGGTCACCCTAACTACACTGCATATAGCGACCAGGGCGGTTACATGTCTGACAGACACAGGAATGTAAACAGAACTGTAAGCTCTACAACTTTGAATTTTGACAAGACTTGGGGAGACCACCATGTTTCTGCTTTGGCAGGATGGGAGGCAGAGGAAGAGAAATACCATATGACAAGAATTGGTAAGATTGACTTCTCTTATGCAGGTGCTACTGAGTCTATTTTCGGTACCAACTATGAGGATGGCTATGCATACTCTAGAGAGGAGGGTCTTCTTTCAGCATTGGGAAGCTTGAGCTATGACTACAAGGCCAAATATTATTTGACAGGTACTTTCAGACGTGACGGTTCATCAAGACTTGCTCCAGAGACCCGTTGGGGTAACTTCTGGTCAGTTTCAGGTTCATGGAGATTCTCAAATGAGGACTTCTTGAAATATGACTGGTTGAATGACGGTAAGTTGAGAGGATCATACGGTACCAGCGGTACACTTCCTTCAGACTACTTCGGATATATGTCTGTTTATGACTTTGAGCAGTACGGTTCAGCAGGTGCAAGCTATCCTGGCAACCTTGCAAACACAGACCTTACTTGGGAGAAGAACAAGAACTGGAACGTGGCAGTTGATGCTACCATCTTTGACAAATATACTTTCACTGTAGAGTATTTTGAGAAGAAAACTACAGACTTGCTTCTTGATGCAAAAGTTCCTTCAACTACAGGTTTCTCAACAACCCTTACAAACATCGGTTCAATGAGCAACAAGGGCTGGGAGATTGCAGTAAATGTTGATATCATTAAGGATAAGGATATTGACCTTTCTGTTGGTGCAAACTGGTCTACAATCAAGAACAAGGTTCTTGCACTTTCAGAGGAGGGTGAGCAGCAGGTTTCAAACCGTCAGATCTGGAAAGCAGGATACTGCTTCTACCAGTACTACACCAGAGATTATCTAGGAGTAAACAAGGAGACAGGTATGCCAATGTATGCTAGAGGTACATTCCACGAGGGTGGCAAACCTGCAAGCGAGGACGTTACACTTAAGAACGGTAAGGTAATTGCAAAAGGCGAGACTGTTCCTTATGACACTTACAACTACACTCCAACAACCAGAAGCAAGGCTAACTCAATGATCCTTGACGGCAAGACAGCCCTTCCTAAAGGTTATGGTGGTTTCAATGTAGATTTCAGATATAAGAACTTGTCATTCGTTATGGCATGGTCTTACAAATATGGCAACTACATGTGGGATAACGCAACTGATGACCTTTGTGTAGACGGTTACTATTGGTCTCACAGAAATATGCTTAAATCTGAGGTTGATACATGGAGCCCTGAGAACCCTAACGGTTCAATTCCTATCCGTATTGCAGACAATACAGAGGGTGGTTACTATGACTCTTCAAGAGCAATCCATAAAGGAGATTTCTTGAGATTGAAGAACCTTACAGTTTCATATACATTGCCTAAGACCTTCACACAGAAGTACAGCATCAGCAATGCAAGAGTATATATGGCAGGTGCAAACTTGTTGACATTCTCTGGTTTGCATATTGATCCGGAGCTTCCATCTGACGGATACTACAACTTCAGTATGCCTGCAATGAGAACTGTAACTCTAGGATTGGAGGTAAGCTTCTAATTAGAACCAACTATAATTTAATATAAGATGAAAAGATTTATATATAATACAGCAGTTGCGCTGGGTGTAATGTTGGGAGCAGCTTCTTGTGACGGTTTCCTAGACAGAATTCCTACAGACTCGGTAGTATCTGAGAGCGCAATGGCAACCTTGGCAGATGCGGAGGTTGTTGCAAATGGCCTTTATACAGACCTTAAATACTACACAATGTATGGCAGCTACATTCCATACATGGGTGATATGAGAGGTGATAACCTGTATCCTACAAATGCCAGCGGTACTGGCAGAACTATCTACACTTTGGAGTATGAGCCTGTTCAGAGCACATACTTTGGAATGTGGCAGAACTATTATACTACAATCATGAGGGCCAATACCCTTATTGCAAATATTGAGACAATCCCTGTAATGAGTTCATCAGACCAGGCAAAGAAAGATGATATCCTTGGCCAGGCTTTGGCTATCAGGGCTCTTTGTCACTGGGATGTTGCAAGATTGTACGGATATCCTTATATGAAAGATAACGGTGCTTCTCTAGGTGCAGTGGTTCTTACAGAGGTTGTTGCTCCATCAGAGTCAAAACTTCCAAGAAATACCGTAGCTGAGACATACGCACAGGTGGAGCAGGACTTGGCTTTGGCATTGACAAAACTTTCAAAATCAAAGAATGACGGTCACTTCAACTATTGGGCTGCAAGAATGCTTCAGGCAAAAGTTGCTCTTTATAAAGGTGACTGGCAGACAGCTTTTGAAGCGGCTTCAGAGGTTGTAGAGGATTCTCCTTACAGAATGGTTCCTAATGATGAGTACTTGGCATACTGGGGCAAGCAGTGTGATGACGAGTCTGTTCTTGAGTTCCTTGTAACCAACACCGGTGACATTGACTCTGACGGCGGTTTCTACACTAT
Source organism: uncultured Bacteroidales bacterium (assembly GCA_937901105.1). Lineage (GTDB taxonomy): Bacteria > Bacteroidota > Bacteroidia > Bacteroidales > UBA932 > Egerieousia. The sequence goes on from CALCHD010000164.1 coordinate 3,489, forward strand.
GTACCACAATATGTGGTTTGATGACAAGGCTGCAGGTGCTGACATCATCCCTAGCAAAGCATGGAAAGACTTGTTTGCAAATACCCCTAACGATGTACGTGCACAGATGATCGCTTATGACGATCCTGCTACAGGTGCTATCAAATCAGGCGAGTACTGGTTGAAGAAATTCATCGGTAATAAGGACCTTGGCTACACTTTCCGTAGAAACAACCCTAGAGTATTCAGAATCACAGATGCTTACCTTATGGCAGCTGAGGCAGCTCTAGAGCTTGCTGGCAAGCAGAGCATTGCTGACGAGTATTTGAACGCTGTTGTTAAACGTGCAGATCCTACTGCAGCAGACGTAGTTGCAACTCTAGACCGTATTCAGATTGAGCGTCAGAAAGAGTTCATTGGCGAGGGCCACAGATTCTTTGACGTGTTGAGAAGAGGCGGCAAGATCATCAAAGATGCAACTTTGGATGACAGAGACTTTGCAGGCAACGTAAGACAGGAGATTGACTGGAATGACCATAGAGTGGTTCTTCCTATTTCGCACAACGAGATTATGCTTTATCCTGAATTGCAGCAGAACCCTGGTTATTAAAATCTGATATTATACAGGTTAAGGGGGCGGCTTTTAGCCGTCTCCTTTTTTTTGTATATTTGTAGCAGAGATAATTAAAATCAGAAGATATGGCAAAGAGATTTTTTATTGCAATGATTGCCATTGCAGCAATTTTGGTTTCATGTAATCCCGACAGTAAAAAAGGTGCAACCGCAGTAGGTGGCGGATCTGGAGTGGAGTCTGCTGAAACAAAGGCGCAGCCTGCAGCTGACAGCCTGGGCAATATTGTAAAGGTTGGGGATATGGCCCCAGACTTTACCTGTACACTTACAGATGGCAGGCAGGTAACTTTGAGTGACCTTAAAGGCAAGGTTGTGATGCTCCAGTTCACAGCAAGCTGGTGCGGCGTGTGCAGAAAAGAGATGCCTTTCATTGAGAAGGATATCTGGCTGAGGCATAAAGACAACCCCAATTTCGTCCTTATGGGCATAGATAGGGATGAACCGCTTGAAACAGTGCTTAAATTTGCTGAATCTACAGGTGTCACTTATCCGTTGGCATTGGATCCGGGTGCAGACATCTTTGCAAAATATGCACTCAGGGAGGCTGGAATTACAAGAAATGTCCTTATAGACAAAGAGGGCAAGATTGTGATGCTTACACGTCTTTACAAAGAGGATGAGTTTGCACAGCTTGTTGCCAAGATTGACAGCATGCTGCAGTAATTACAGGTTGTTCTCCCTTTTGAGAATCTCCTTGGCTCTCTTAAGGCGTGTCTTTACAGTATTTAGCTCAAGATTAAGTTCTTGGGCTATTTCGTTATATTCATATTCCTTAATGAAACGGAGGATGGCAGGCTCGCGGTATTTCTCATCCAGGGCATTTATCATTTCTATGAGTGAACGGTATTCCTGGGAGCTGATGAGCTTGTCCTCGGGAGAGTTGCGGATTCCGCTTCCAATATTGGCCAGTGTGTGGAAATTGTCGGGAGTAATGTTTGCACCTATGGAGATTTTCCTTTTTCTGGAGTAGTCTATGGCTATGTTGCGGGCAATGTTGAACAGCCAGGTTGAGAACTTGTACTGCGGGTTGTAGGACGGGAGGGACTGGAATGCCTTCTGGAAGGCCTCCTGCACAATGTCCTGCGGTTCCTCTGCCAGTTCGATGATGCCGTCGGAATTTTTTAGGTGCACTATAAACTCGTTCACATAAAGGCGCAGAGGGTCCTTATGCCGCTCCATGAGAAGGGTGTAGGCGCTCTGGTCTCCCTCCAGTGCGGCGGTGACCAGCTGTGCGTCAGAAGCCTCTGTCCTTGTGTGGTCCTTATTCATAAGTATGCTCCTTGTCTGTAAGCTTTGATGTAATTGGTGCTACGTAACTAGTGTGCCTCCAGCCAGTTCTTTCCCTCTCCGCACTCTGCCAGCAACGGAATGCTCAATTTAATCACATTCTCCATCTCCTGGGTTACAATGGCTGCAATCTGGTTCTCCTCTCCAGGAACAGTGTCAAATACAAGCTCGTCGTGCACCTGAAGGACCATTCTGCTCTTGAGTCCCTCTGCTGCCAGACGCCTGTAAATGTTTATCATTGCTGCCTTTATGATATCTGCCGCACTTCCCTGCAGAGGTGCATTTATGGCATTTCGCTCGCTGAAGCTCCTCACAACGGCGTTGCGGGAGTTTATGTCGGGAAGAAATCTCTTGCGTCCGTAAATTGTCTCCACATACCCCTTCTCCCTGGCTGTGGCAATCATGTTGTTCATATACTCCTTTACCTTTGGATATGAGGCAAAATACTCCTCAATAAGGTTCTTGGAGTCTGTTCTGGTCATCCCCAGCCTCTGTGATAGTCCGAATGCGGAGATGCCGTATATGATTCCAAAATTGGCTGTCTTTGCCCTGCTGCGCTGCTCCTTGGTAACCTCCTCTTCAGATACCTTGAACACTTTTGCCGCGGTGGCGGTATGAATATCCATATTCCTGTTGAAGGCATCAATAAGGTGAGGGTCTCCGCTCATATGGGCCATCAGGCGGAGTTCAATCTGCGAGTAGTCTGCAGAGACAATGGCCCCTTCCGGCGCAGACGGTACAAATGCCCTGCGTATCTCCCTGCCCCTCTCTGTACGGATAGGGATGTTCTGCAGGTTAGGGTTGGTTGAACTCAACCGTCCGGTAGCTGTCAGAGACTGGTTGAAGGTTGTATGTATCTTTCCTGTCCTTGCGCTGATAAGCTGCGGAAGTGCATCTGTATATGTGGAGATAAGCTTCTTTATACCCCTGTACTCCAGAATCTTGCCCACAATAGGGTGCAGGTGGAGCATTTCATTCAGGGTCTCCTCGTCAGTAGGGTAGCTCCCTTTTGCGCTCTTCTTCACTTTAGGGTTCAGCTGCAGTTTCTCATACAGCAGCGCACCCACCTGTTTGGGCGAGGAGAGGTTTATTCCAGGTTCTCCCGACAGCTCTACAGCCTGTGCCTCAATCTGTGCAAGCTCTGCAGAGAGGGACTTGCTGTACTCTTTCAGATGGGCGGTGTCTATCTTTACACCGGTGTGCTCCATATTTGCAAGCACCTCCACAAGAGGGGCCTCAATCTCCCTGTAAAGGGAAATCTGTCCACCCTGCGACAGCTCCTGCACAAGGAGGTCCCGCAGCTTGAGAAGCAGTGCACATCTGATTCCTGCAGCCTTGGCCTCATGCGGATCCAGTGCGGCCTGCACTTGCGGCTCTTCAATCATTGAGAAGAGGTCCGGCTCTGCAGATGCGGAGAAAAGATCCTCCTGCACAGGCTCGCCTGATGAAGAGCCCTCTTTCCCTCCAGCCTCCAGCTGCGCAATGTCTATATTGAGATAGCTCTTTACAAGCATATCCTCCTTATGGCTCCTCTCCGGGCTGATTATATAGTGCATAAGCTCTATGTCACAAATTTCTCCTTTAAGGGATATTCCGCAATCCCACAGCTCTTTATACAGCTGCTTGAATCCGTATCCTGTCTTGCTTATGGTGTTGTCTTCAAGTATTCCCTTGAGCTGTGCAATATCCTTTCTGCCTACGGCGGCGTATCCGTCGGCAGTACCTGCAACCAATCCCTTCTCATTCAGATTGCAGATTGCAATCTCTCTTGCAGCAGCAGCCCCCTTTGCCAGCTCCTGAACTGCAAGCTCCTTAACGGCAGGAATGGCCGGTGCGCTCTTCTGCGCCGCATCACTCCCCTCTGCAATCTCCTGTCCGGCGGTTCCGGCGGCAAACATCCCCTCCGGCATGAGCTTGCGGAGCGAATTGAACTCATATCTGTTGAATACCCTGGCAACCTCTGTGGCATCCGCCCCCTTGAACACAATATCATTAATCCCAAGAGGGAGTTCAAT